>JAEUKM010000146.1 GCA_016793085.1 Rhodospirillaceae bacterium | reverse complement strand
CGCCATGACTTGTTGTGGTGTCCGATCAGATCCATCACGGCGGCGAGGGCTGCGTCGTGATCGGCCCCGGCCGCAAGATGATGCGTGCTGCTGTTTCCGTCGGCCAGCACGGCTTTCAACTGTGCCGCCGCACCGATGCGCGTGACGGCGCCCTGCATCAGCACGCTGACATTCGAGGCTTGAAACACCTGGAACTTCAGGCTGGACGATCCGGCGTTCAGAACCAGCAGCGTATCGGTCATTGCGCCTAAATGCTCATTTGAGGCGGCCGGATTTGCGGGCGTCGGCCAGAAGAACGGCCAGCGCGCAACTCAGCACCCGGGCGCGGGCGTTGTCGGCGCGGCTGGTCAGCATCACCGGCACACGCGCGCCCAGCACGATACCCGCCGCATCGGCGCTGCCCAGGAACGTGAGCTGCTTGGCCAGCATGTTCCCGGACTCGATTTCGGGCACCAGCAGAATGTCGGCATTGCCTGCCACTGGCGACACGATGCCTTTGTCTTTCGCCGCCTGGACGCTGATGGCGTTGTCGAACGCCAGCGGGCCGTCAATGACCGCGCCGGTGATCTGGCCGCGGTCGGCCATTTTGCACAATGCGGCGGCATCAATGGTGGCGATCATCTTAGGGTTCACGGTTTCAACCGCTGCCAGTATGGCCACCTTGGGCCGCGTATCTTCGCCGAAAATGACATGCCACAGATTGACAGCGTTCTGCACGATGTCGGCTTTGGCCAGCAAATCGGGGGCGATGTTGATGGCGGCGTCTGTAATAATGAACGGCTTGGCGTAACTGGAAATGCTCATCAGGAAGGCGTGCGACAGCCGACGCGAAGTGCGCAGGCCCGACTGTGTCTTCACAATAGGCTCCAAAAGCTCATCGGTGTGAAGCGCGCCTTTCATAATGGCGTCGGCGTGTCCCCCGGCGGCCATGGCGACGGCTTTCACGGCGGCATCATGGCTGTGCTCGGCATCCACGATCTCCCACGCGGAAATATCAAGCTTTGCGTCGTCGGCTGCTTTCAGAATGCGGTCCTTAGGTCCAATCAGGGTGGGGACGATCAGCCCCGCCGCCACGGCTTCGGGGATGGCCTCAAGCGCGTTGGCCTGCACCGGATGCACCACCGCCGTGCGCACGGCGGCTTTGGTTTTGCAGCGGGCCAGAATGGACTGGGAATAATCGTGGGAACGGTCGGACATAAGAAAACGAAGGCCTACAAGCTATGAATTGGCGCGGCGCGGGGATGATTGTGCTGGGATTTCAGGCGCAGCGATAGACGGCGTGCGTGACCCTTTGATTAATGCGTTGTATTTGTTTGCGCTTTCCGGTTGATACGGGGCGGGCTTCAAAAGAGGTATTACAATACCACCTCAAAAAACCGCTCTAAACTGCGGTTTTGGGGTTGACCCTTAAAGGGTGATCTCTATATTCCGCGCCTTCGCCGGGCTGCTTATGCGTTTGCGCAGGGCAGAGGCGCTGGGGGTTCAAATCCCTCCTGCGCTACCAACAACGTCCCGGCAACCGACGCACTTAAACGAGAACACAATGAAAACCTATCACGCCAAACCAACGGACGTGCAGAAGAAGTGGTTTTTGATCGACGCCGAAGGCCTGGTTCTGGGCCGCCTGGCTGCGATCGTCGCCAACATCCTGCGCGGCAAGCACAAGCCCATGTACACGCCCCACATCGACACGGGCGACCATGTAGTCATCGTCAACGCCGAGAAGGTGAAACTGACCGGCCGCAAGCTTGAGCAGAAAACCTATCCCTGGTACTCGGGCTACACCTCGGGTCTGAAGGACCGTCCGGCCAAGCGCATCATCACCGGCCCGTTCCCGCAGCGGATCATCGAAAAGGCCGTCGAGCGCATGATGCCCAAGGACAGCCCCTTGGCCCGCGCCCAGTTCACCAAGCTGAAGGTCTACAAGGGCCCGACGCATCCCCACGAAGCGCAAACTCCGGAAGTGCTGGATATCGCCAGCCGCAATCCGAAGAACAAGCGCTAATTAAAAGAATTCGGAACACGAGGACATCATGGCCGAAGAGACCAGAACACTCGCCGATCTGAAGGGCACTGCCGTTGCCGCGCCCGTGATCGTACGCGAACCCAAACGCGACAAGCAGGGCCGCTCTTACGCGACCGGCAAGCGCAAAAACGCCGTCGCCCGCGTCTGGATCAAGCCGGGCAAAGGCAAGATCATCGTCAACACGCGTGAGGTCGAAAAGTATTTCGAACGCCCGGTGTTGCGCATGCTGATCAACCAGCCGTTCGTGGCGTGCAACCGCCTGAACGAGTTCGACGTGATCTGCAACGTCAACGGCGGCGGCCTGTCGGGCCAGGCCGGTGCGGTGCGTCACGGCATCTCGAAGGCCTTGACCTACTACGAACCGGGCTTGCGTCCGGTGTTGAAGGCCGGCGGCTTCCTAACCCGCGATTCGCGCGTCGTTGAGCGTAAGAAGTTCGGCAAGAAGAAAGCCCGCCGCAGCTTCCAGTTCAGCAAGCGTTAAGTTTTCTCAGCATATTCATGTCCGAGGGCCGGTCGGTATACGACCGGCCCTTTTGCTTTGCGCGGTGCGCCGAGCGCATGCTGTGCTTTGCCGGATCTTCGGCGGAGGGCAGGGCATGGCGCGCAGATCAGCACAATCCGATGTGGGCCGTCGCGGCTTCTTGAAGGCCGCGGCGACGGCCGGCGCGGCAGTCCCTCTTGCCGCCGCTTCGCCGGCGCAAGCCGAAGCCAAAAAAGCGAACAGCGTTGCGCCACCCACGCACCAGCAAATCGCAGCCGAAACGCAAAACCCCAAGGTCACGGGCTCCGTCAACGGCCAGCCCGGTTCGGACTTCATGGTCGAGGTGATGCAATCGCTGGGCATTCAGTATGTGGCGTCAAATCCGGGCTCGAGTTTTCGCGGCCTGCAAGAGTCCATCATCAACTTCGGCGGCAACACTGCGCCCGAATTCCTGACCTGCCTGCACGAGGAAACATCGGTCGCCATGGCTCATGGCTACGCAAAAGCCTGCGGCAAGCCCATGGCGGTGCTGGCGCACAGCACGGTGGGCCTGCAACACGCCGCCATGGCGCTCTACAACGCGTGGTGCGACCGCGCCCCCGTCATCACCATTCTCGGCAACATCCTGGACGCCACCAAACGCCGCCCGGGCGTGGAGTGGCTGCATACTGCGCAAGACCCTGCCGCCATCGTGCGCGACTTCATCAAGTGGGACGATCAGCCCGTCTCGTTGCAGCATTTCGCTGAATCATTCGTGCGCGCCTACAAACTCACTATGGCCCCGCCTCAGGAGCCGGTGGTGATCGTCGCTGACGCTGAGTTGCAGGAACACGCCATCGCGAATCGTTCATCGCTGACGATCCCGAAATACGTGGCCAGCGCGCCGCCCCAGGGCGAGGCGGGCGCGGTGCGTGAGGCCGCGCGCATGCTGGCGGGTGCAAAAAACCCGGTCATTGTCGCCGACCGCATGGCCCGCACCCCCACGGGCATGGGCCTTCTTGTCCAACTTGCTGAAGCGTTGAATGCGCCGGTGATCGACGTGGCCGGGCGGCTGAATTTTCCGACCACGCACTACCTCAATCATTCGGCGCGCAGCCGCAAGCTTGTCAGCGAAGCCGACGTAATTCTGGCGCTGGAAGTGAACGATGTGTGGGGCCTGATCAACGAATTCATCGACAACGGCGCGCACGAAACCTTCCCAAAGGTCACGGACGGCGTGAAGCTGATTACCATTGGCCTAGTGGGCGAGACGTACCTGAAATCCAACTACCAGGATTTTCAACGCTACGCGGCGGCGGACCTGCCCATTGCGGGCGATGCGCAAGCCACACTGCCCGCGTTGACGGAAGAGGTAAGGCGCGCGCTGAACGGTACGGACACGTCGGCGCGCGGCGATGAGTTGCGCAAAGCCCATGCCGCCATGCGCCTGCGCGCCCGGGAAGACGCACGCTACGGCTGGGAGGCCAGCCCCATCGCGACATCGCGCCTAGCCGCCGAACTATGGAACGCCATTCAGGGCGAGGA
>JAEUKM010000143.1 GCA_016793085.1 Rhodospirillaceae bacterium | reverse complement strand
CGTGGGCCCGCCTTTTGCCATGGGCGGATAGCGCCCGATGCGCCCATCGCCCGCGCTGACGACGGCCTCTTTCAGTTCGCGCACCTCGTTGAACCAGATGCCCGTGACCTCAAGCGACAGGAATTTCTTCACATCGGCTTCTTGATCCATGGCCAGGAACATCACGTCGCAGTGCACCTTCGTGCCGTCGAGCAGCTGCACGCGGATGCGGTGCTCCATGGGGGCGGTCTGCACCAGGGCGCCCGTTCCCGGCCCGAACCATTGCGTCCAGGTTTTCAGCGTCGTGCTTTTCAGTTCTGGGTACGTGTTGCGCACCACGGCAAAACGCGTCCGGCGCACGCCGGCCGCATCGGGGGCCTGATTTTGCGCACGGTTGTAGATCTCGAAACAGCAGGCGGTGGACTTGCCCGAGCCGAAGGGGCCCATCAGCACGCGCCGCCTGGCCTTTGAACGCAAAAATGCCGCCGCCACCGGCCCCGGCGGCTGGAATTTCAATGAGGTCATGAGATGATGAAAGAATGGGATGAGAGACTCCGACTGTACTTTTTCTTTCGTCGCTGAGCATCGCCGAAGAGAAAAATAAAGTCGGACTGATTTTTTCCTGAGTGCCGCAAAAAAAGCGGCGTTCTAACCTATGGGCGCGAACACCAGCCACACCAGAAGCGCCGACAGCACCAGCAGCAGAAGCGCGTTGCGGTGCGTCTTGCCCAGTTCGCGCTTGGCCCACTGGCTGTAGCGGAACAGGATGACGCCCAGGACAGCGCTAAGCACCAGCCCGGCGGATTTCAGCCACGGCCGTTCGGCCAGCACAACGCCCCACTCGGGGTCGGTCTGCACCAAAATCGACATCTGGCTGATGGCGATGGCCGCGCACGTGATGATGATGTGATTGATGTACGTAACCGCCAGCAGCGCTGTGCTGGGCTGCTGCGGGGCATCAACATGAGGGCTTTGGCTGGTTTCGCTCATGGCCTTTCCATACACCTATCGGGCGGACGGGGTAAGGCCATTAGAACACGCTAGATCGCTAAAATAGATTAATCCTCGTCGTGTATTCATGCTGTGTATTATTCTTGCGCGGAACTGCGGCCATCGGTAGCGGCGTTTTCGCCGCTGCCTTCAAGCCCGCTGTAATCCATTTCCACCTGGAAGGGTTCGGGCGCAGGAGGTGACGGCGCGGCGGCGGATCGCGTGGCTATCGTACCGTAAATCTGCGGGGCCAGACGCGCCATCAGCCACATGCGCACGTCGATGCGCAGCTTGGCGCGGGCGATAGCCTCGCGGCTGGGCGCTTGCTTCGGCTTTGCTTTCGCGCCCGCTTTTCCTGAAGCGGCGACATCGCCACGAATGTCATCAGCAATGGCGACAATCTCGGCGGCCATTTGTGCGGCGCGCGCCACCGCATCGGATGTCGATGGAGCGGGCAGCGCTGCCGCCTTTGTGGTTTTGGTTTTGCGGCGTGGAGCGATACTCATGCTAAGAGGCTCTCCTGGTTGCGGCGGCCCCGTTATCGTCCACATGCCAGCCATAACAGCCCGCCAGCGTGGGCAGCAGGCCTTCGCCGTGCACGGCCAGCGTCATGGGTTCCATGGCACCCGATTTCACCATGGCGCCGATGTTCTCGACCGTTTCCTCGAAATCCAGGGCTTGGCGGGCCATGTGCGCATTGGTGAAAAAATTCCGGTCGGCGCCGCTCGCGCGCAACGTCACCCAGCCTTCGGGGGCATCGGCGGGCTTAGGCTTAGCGTAAGCATGCAATTTCGCGGCGGCTTGATCCGCATTGCCGGTAGCGACCCGCATGGAGCTATCCAAACCGAACAGATGAAAGTGCCGAAAACCCAGCGCGTAGCCCACCAACACGCTGCGCAGGCCCACGGTGGTGGGGCCCGGCACCACCAGCCAGTCGCGGCCGGGGTACTGCGCTTCCAGAACCGATACGGGGTACCCCTGCCCGCCGTAATCGACACCCGCATGCCACACATACACGTTCGCGCGCTTCAAGGCGTCGAACACGCCCGCATCGCACTGCGAAGCAACGGCGTAGATGGTGTTCTTCTGCGGCTTCCTGATGTAACCCGCCACCCACGGCATGGGGTCCAGCAAACACGCGGCCCAGGGTGTGATGCCTTTGGTCAGCAAAAAGTCGTGCGTTTTGTTTACGGCCCAGACTTTCGCGCCCTTCTTCGCCAGCGCGCGGATGGCTTTGATCTGCACCACGTCGCCGATGCTGGGCCCGCCGCCGCAGATGAGCAGCGTGCCGCCCCGCTGGCTGTCGCGCAGGTCTGCCAGGCTGGGCAGATCGCGCTGCATCGCGTTGTGTACACGGCTTAAGTATTCGACTAGGTCGATGCGCCCCGCCCCACCGCACACGTGCGTCGCCAAGGGGACCAGGTTTTCGGCAGCGGGCATGGGCGAGGCTCCGGGTATGAGGTGGACTTCAGACTTATCGGCCGGCAACTCTCGGGCCGGTGCGGGTTCAGCCGCCGCCGGGGAGAGCGGGCTTGGCCGAACGCACCGCACCGGCCCACGCGCCGCCAATGGGCCTCGGCTGGTTTGCCGGGCAGGCCCTTTCGCCTTCAACGCGGTTTTGCATCGCGCGGCGGGCGGCGGAACGAAACTGTGTGATGACGGAGCTGTGACCACGGCCCCTTTAAAAAGGAAACGCCCGCGCGGTTTTCACCGGCAGGCGTGTCGCGTGGCTTATGCTTATATTGTGCGCTTTCGGCGTCAGCGCGGCAAGATCATCGCCACGGTTATCCCCAAGACAGGACAACTGTGTTTGGGAATGTGGATAAGTAAAACACTCACCGGGCCTTCGGTGATTTATTCCGCCGCCGTGGCATCGGCGGCAACGCCGCCGCTCACCAGCGGCAGACGGAATGTCACAGTGGTCCCCACTCCCGGCGTGCTGTCGAGTTCGATGCTGCCGCCTGCCTGTTCCACGAAGTCGCGCACCAGCGACAACCCCAGGCCCGATCCACGTCCACGCCCCTTGGTGGTGTAGAAACGCTCGAACGCACGGGCGCGCACTTCGGGCGTCATGCCCGTGCCGGTATCGGTCACGCGGACCGCTACGGCCGGGCCGGCGGCTGCAGAACGTTCGACCGTGGTTGAGATGCGCACCGTGCCGCCCTGGGGCATGGCGTGCCCGGCGTTAATCACCAGGTTCATCAGCGCGTCTTCCAGGCCGCCCACATCCACATCGCATACCGCGCGTTCGGACGTCAGATTCAGCGTCACTTGCACGCTGCCGGCCACGGCGCGAGTGAGCAGCAGATGAATGTTCTCGATCACCGCGTTCACATCGGCAACCTCTCGTTCGGCCGCGTTGCCGACAGAGTAGCTGAGCAACCGCTTGGCCAGCCGCGAGCTGCGCTCGGCCGCGGCCAGGCCCAGGTTCACCGCGCGCCCTTCGGTCGAGCTGGGCGCAAGCGTGCTGCGCGCGGTGGCCAAGCTGCCCAGCATGACGGTCAGGAGATTGTTGAAGTCGTGCGCGATGGCGCCCGCCATCTGGGTGACCATATGCTCGCGCTGATGCGCGTTGTCGTTGGCCGTGCCCTGCAGGCCCGTAACGTCGTTGCACAATGCGGTTAGCAGAACCGGTCGACCGGCATCGTCCAGGATGGGTTGCAGCGTGATCTCGTTGGTGGTCACATGCCCGCCGGGGTGCGTGAGTTGCACCACCACTTTATGCGCGCGGGCCTCTTGGATGGCCGTCGCCATTTCGGCCATAGCCTTGGGTTCGTCCTTGAACGTCGCGGCCAGATCGACCGGCGCTCCGATCACCTCGGCCTTGGATTTTCCGTAACGCTGCAGATAGGCCGCGTTGGCGAACACGACCGGGCGTTCGGGATTTTGCGCGTCCATCACCAAGATCGGCGAGGCCGCGCCGTCGAGCGCCAGGGCCAGCATGGCGGCTTGCTGGTCCGAGGCGTCGGCCCGCGCCTCGACCGCGACACGCTCGCGCACCGCCATGGGCAAGAGCCGCAGCAGCACCGCCAGCACCAAGACGCCCGCCAGCACGTTGAGCAGCTTGATGAGCAGCACGTAGGTGGAGTTGTTGAGTGGCGAGATGATCTCGGTGCTGAATAGTCCGAACTGACCGCCCCAATACACGCCAAAGTAAATGTTCTCGGCGATGTTGCGCACAGTGTCGATCAGAATGACCAGCAGCAGCAGGCGCGCGCTGCCGAATTGCCTGGGGCTGCGCTTATATGAAATGCCGATGGCAACCAGCACGGCCAGCCACAGGCCGACGATAACCCAGTACAGCAGGGCCGCGGCCAGATTCATCATGGGGCGGGTCCCGCGGCGATGAGGGCTGCAAATGACGAGTGGGTTTGGGCTTGCGGCAAGGCGCCGCACTCCGTGCGGACGATCTTGCAGCTTGTACGCCCCGTTCCCATGGCTGGATGGATGTCCCTGAACGAACCCAGCCTTCAGACTAACGGCTTGGGGGCGCTGCCGCTATGCGCATTACACGGCGTCTTGCCGTGCAGGCAGTGCGCACAAAACCCTTGTACAGGTTGCCTTTTTGTTAAGCTTGACACCCCTAAAGAACGGGGTGCGGGCTGCAGCGCAAACTACTTCTTGGGGCCACGCTTAATGCCGCGGGCCTTGCGCGCGGCGTAGCGGGCATCGCGCTCGGCCTTGGCGACCGCAGCTTCGGCGACCAGGCGGTCGGCTTCCTCAAGCGCCAGACGCTCGGCCTCGATGCGCGCGGCTTCTTCGGCGGCGGCGCGGGCGATGCGCTCGGCTTCCTCGCGTTTGGCCTGCTCGGCGTGCTGGCGGGCGCGCTCTTCCTCGCGGGTCGCGATACGCGCGTTACGGGCTTGCGCAATGGCAATACGTTCGGCTTGGCGCGCAGCGAAGTTGGGGTCATTAGCGCCGAACTTGGCGCGGAACTGTTCCAGCTGCTCCTTGCGGGCGGCGGCAGCGGCTTGGGCCCGTTCAGAATGGCCCTGTGGCTTGAAACTCAACGTAACGTCTCCGGGCTAACAAAACTGACATATATAAAGCGCGCCGCTCAACTCGAGGGCGGCTGCGGGCGACTGAATACCCATTTAAGCGCGGTTTGCAAAGGGCCTGCGTGCGCAAAGCCAGTTTGCAAGAACGGCATGGCTGCAACCGAACCGCGAAAGGTATTGAGAATCAGCGGGATGGAGCCGACTGTGGCGATAGCAGACAAGCCGCGCCGGCGCAGTTTGGGCACCGGATGCGCAAAGCCGCCACGCGCAGCGAGGCATCACCCATCATCTCAAGCAGGTCTTGCGTGCGCATGCGTTCGGCATGGCCGCAAGCGGTACAGAACGCCCACAGATCGCGGCGCTGCCGGGCCGCGTCGCGAAGGGTGAGGATGGGCGGCGCCCGCTCGCCTACTGGCGCATAACGCATAAGCGGTCCAGCCCCTTGCGCACCATGGTCAGATGCGGTTCGCCGCGTCTGATGCGGTCACAGCACACAAAACTGGTGACCGCCTCGGCAAAGGGCCCAAGTTCGCGCACAGTGCGGTTATAGCGCAGGCGCGCGCGGGCTGTTTCATCGCTGATGTCGGCCACACCCCCACCCGGCCCACCGGGCGCCCCGGCGCCGGCGCGGGTCATGTCCAAGGCCTGCAACGCCTGTAGCCCGGCGCGGAAATAAAGCTGGCGCAGCCACAGGCCCTGCTCGTACCGGCTGCGGCCGACGGCGCTGCGATCGGCCCGCGTACCTTCGGCGCCATCCAACAGGCCGGTGTCGCGCAAGGCATCCAGCACGCACTCCGCCGCCGCGGCCGCCCCCTGATGGCGCATTACGCCGCCTGGGG
>JAEUKM010000139.1 GCA_016793085.1 Rhodospirillaceae bacterium | reverse complement strand
ACAGCCGCGCGCACGATCTGGCGCAGCAGCCGCAAGGCCGCGCCTGGGTGATTTTCGATGCGGCGATCAAGCGCGACGCGCCGAATTTGTTCTACTACTTCGACACCGCCAAGACGGCGGACTTCTACCGCAACAGCACGTGCGTGGTGGCAAAGCCGAGCCTGGATGAACTGGCGGCCACGTGCGGCATCGACGCGGCGGGCTTGGCCGAAACGGTGGCAGCCTATAACGCCAGCGTTGATTCAAGGGTAGATGTCCTGGGCCGCAGGTTCATGCCGCGCAAGATCGCCGAAGGGCCGTTCTACGCGGTGGCGATTTTCTCGTACACCGTGCGCAGCGTCGGCGGCCTGAAGGTGGATACGCAGTTCCGTGTGCTGAACGGCGCGGGTGCGCCCATTCCGGGCCTCTACGCCGTGGGTGAAGTTCTGGGCAGCCTGATTTCCGGCGCAGGGGCCGTGGGCGGCATGAGCCTGACGCCGGCTCTGGTGTTCGGCCGTCTGCTCGGCGAAAAAATCCTGCCGCTTTAGAGAAAATTATTCGGCAGCGCGTGCTGTTACGGCGGTGGTGTCCGGCACGCCCAGTTCCTGCCGCCCGAACGCGGCCAAGTGCGTGTCCGCGTTCACGCGCGCATCCGTCGCCATGGCGCGGATGTCTCGGTAGTGGCGCTGCACCGGGTTGAACTCGGCCAGCCCCAGCGCCCCCATCTGATGCACCAGTTGCGTGACGGCTTGCAGAGCGCGCCGCGCCGCCACCGCGCCGTCGCGGGCCAGGCGTACGGCATCGTCGGTTTCGCGGCCTTGCAGGCGCGCGGTGATGCTGTCGACCAACGTGCGCGCCGATTCCACATCGGCTTCGGCTTCCGCCAGCCTGATCTGCACTTGCGTCAGCTTGGCCACAGCCCCGCCGCCCGTGCCGCTGACGCGCTTCTTGGTCATGGCCAGGTAGTCGGCATAGCCGCCCTCGGCCGTGCCCAAGATCGCGCTTAAGATACCAGCGCGCTGATACGTAAGGTCTGAGGCGGGCAGGGCGACGGCATGCGTGGCGGGTACGCTGATGTGATCGGCGCTGACGGCCTGGAAGCCGCAGCCGCGCAAACCGCCCACATGTGTTGTAGGTGTCAACGTAACGCCAGTGGCGGGCACGGCAAACGCCATCAGGCCTTCGGGTGTGCGGCCGCGCAGCACGAACCAGTCCGCAAAGCCTGCGGCAGCTACGAAGGGCCAATGTCCGCTCATGACGAATTCCGCGCCACGCCGTTCGGCACTGACGGGTTCGGCGGCGTCGCCGGCGATGGCGATGGTCTCGGGCTTGGCCCACACCGCATCGCGTGCGGGCTTTGCCATTAGCGCAATGGTGCGGCTGGCCTCGGCACAGTGGGTGACGATCCAGGCCGTGGTGGCGCAGCTTCGCGCCAGGATGCGCGCGGGCAACAGATGCAAACCCCAGGCTTCGCCCGGCACATGCCCCATGCGCAAAAGGCCGCGCGCGTTCAACGCCGCCAAAGCCTCGCGGGTGATGCCGCGCTCGTGCGTCGTGCGCGCCGCCGCCGCCAGGGCGGGAGCCAGTTCACGTGCAGTTGCTGCGAAAGGGGAGTCGGTCATGGCGCGTCAGGTTATACGTTCAGGAACGGAATGTCGGTCTTGGCGCCGAACATGGCCTTGGCGGTGTTGGTCATGTTGCGGTCCCAGTTCACGCCGATCTGCTGCACCATGGCGCTGAGGTCGCGGTAGTGGCGCTGGATGGGCGCTTCGCCGAGGATGCTCGCGGCATCGAGCCCGCTCACCAGCCGCTCGACCGCGCGGAAGCACAGCCGCGCGGTGTAGGTCTTGTCGCGCACCAGGGTGATACGCTCATCCTTCGGGATGTCGCGGTTCTGCCCGGCATAGGTGCGCAGGCGGTCGATCAGCGATTCCACAATCAACGCCGCCGTGCTGATTTCCGCCGCCGACTCCGATAGGCGCAGCTGCATCATGGCGTCGTCCTGGTGGGCTGCGGACAATCCGGTCACGTAGCATTCCAACGCCGCTTCGGCGGCCCCGAGGATCGGGCCCAGAAGTGCGGTGCCCGCGAAGGGCCGGAAGTTGTAGTTGTAAACGAAACCGCGATTCACCACGCCGCCCGGCGGATTGGGTGACATCAGCTCGGTCAACTTCATGGCGCGGTAGTCGGGGATGAACACGTCCTTGGCGACGATGGTTTTCGAGCCCGAGCCGCTCAAGCCCGCCACGTACCAGTCGTCCTCAATCGTGAACTCGTCGCGCGGATAGAGGAAGTAGTACTGTCCGCCGCCGTCCTCGCCCTCGGGGATGCCGCGCGTTAGCGCCCAGTGGGCATGATCGACGCCGCTGCAAAAGCCCCATTTGCCGTTGAGCAAAAAACCGCCGTTTGTGCGGGTGATGCGCACGCCGCGCGGCACCGAGCCGGTGGCGATCAGCACGTCGCGGTTCGACCCCCACACGTCGTCCTGGGCGCGGGGCGCCATGCGCGCGACATAGGCCGCGTGCGAGCCGATGACGCACACCAGCCAGGCCGTGGAGGCGCAAGCCCTGGCGATGACGCGCCCCAGCCTGATCTGCGCGCCCCAATCCATGTCGTATCCGCCGAAGCGCTTGGGCTGGAAGTAGCGCAACAGCCCGGCGCGGAACACTTCGGCCATCACGTCGGTGGGCACCATGCGCGCGGCTTCGGTGCGGGCCGCGTTTTCAGCTAGAAACGGCAGCAGGGCTTCCCCGCGCCGGATCAGGTCGGCTTCGGTCAGAGTGGCTTGGGCGCTGCGTTCAAGTGTGCGGATAACCGTCATAAGAGCCCTGGTTGAAATCCCTATCCCAATCCCGTGAGAAAACGCCTGTGGCGGCTTGCGCCCGGGGGAGGGAAAGATATTATGTTTACATGATAACATGAAGTGTTGAAAATGAGCAACTTGCGATTGGCCGCCGGGTCTGCGGCCAGTGGTAAGCTAAGGTGCCGGCCGTACGGACATGAAGGTCCGCAAGGGGATGAGGGTGATCGGGATATGACGATACGCGCACGCGGGCGAACGCTGGTTCTGGCTGCCGTTTTGGCGCTGGCGGCTATTGCCCCGGCCGAGGCGCTGCAAACCCTCAAACGCGGAACGGCCAACGAGCCGCGCACGCTCGACCCGCAGTATGTCCAGGGCAACGCCGGCGCAGCGGTGATGTACGATATGTTCGAGGGCCTGTTGGCGGTAAATGCCGACGGCGACCTGGGGCCGGGGGCCGCCACGGCCTGGACGGTGTCGCCCGACGGCACCACGTACACCTTCACCATCCGCCCGAATTTGAAATGGTCCGACGGCAAGGCCATCATCGCGGAAGATTTCGTGTACTCCTTCCGCCGCGCCGTGGACCCCAAAAGCGCGACGCGCGCCGCGCGCGTGATGTTCCCCATCAAAAACGCGCGGCCCATCGTCTCGGGCCAGATGCCGGTGGACAGCCTGGGCGTGAAAGCGCCCAACCCCGGCACTTTGGTGATCGAACTTGAGCGACCGACACCATACTTCACAGAGCTTGTGGCCTCGTTCTCGGCGGCCCCCGTGCCGAAACACGTGATCGAGAAGTTCGGCGACGCCTGGACGTCGCCCGCCAATGTCGTCACCAACGGCGCTTATACCTTGGCCGAGTTCGCCAACAACACGTACATCAAGCTGGTGAAGAACAAGCACCACTACGATGCGGCCAATGTGGCCATCGACGAGGTGTATTTCTACCCCATCGAGAAGCCCGACACGGCGCTTACACGCTTCCGCGCCGGTGAAATCGACATCGCCTACAACGTGCCCAGCAACCGCCTTGACTGGGTGAAGGAAAACCTCGGTGCCGAGTTCCGCTCGGGGCCCGTCAGCGGCGTGTATTACATTCTGCTCAACACCAGCCGCGAGGTGCTGAGCGACCTGCGCGTGCGCAAGGCGCTGTCGCTGGCGGTGGACCGCGACCTCATCACCGGCGGACTGGTGAAAACCGGCGATGCGCCTGCCTATACGCTGGTGCCCGTGGCCATGCCCGGCTACGGCGACAACGCGCCTGCCTTTGCCAAAACGCCCATCGACCAGCGCCGCGCGGAAGCGAAGAAGCTGCTGGCCGAAGCGGGCTACGGCTCGGCCA
>JAEUKM010000133.1 GCA_016793085.1 Rhodospirillaceae bacterium | reverse complement strand
GAACGCGTGGTCGAGGCGAAGGATATCGCCCGGCATCTCGCGGCCAACAAGGCGGTGGGTGTGCCCTACACCGAAGAGATGATGAAAGCCGCCAGTGAAGACCTGCTGGCGCAGGCCGACCGCGACGCCGACACCGAGGCGTTCCTGAAACGCTATCCCAACGCAGCCGCGCGCGACTTCGACGGCGATCCGGCGCGCATTACCGAGATGGACGCGCTGATCGCTTATATGCAGATGCTGGGCACACTGGTCGATTTCTCGCAATACGACGCCGAAGCCTTCAACAGGTAGGACATCCCATGACCCACGAGATCGTCACAGAATTGGCGCTGAACTCCGGCCTTTTGTACTTCTGCGGTTTTTTCATCCTCGTTCTGGCTTACGTGCTGTGGCCGTCGAACCGCAAGACGTTCGACCGCGCCGCCCGGATGCCGCTTGACGACAACGAAAGCTGATCCCCATGAGCAAAGACATGCAAAAGATCGACAGCGCGACCGGTTCGGAAATCCGCTCGCACGAATGGGACGGTATTCAGGAACTCAACACGCCCCTGCCGCGCTGGTGGCTGTGGACGTTCCTGGTCACCGTTGTCTGGTCGGTTGCCTATTGGGTGGTAATGCCCGCCTGGCCGATGATCGGCTCGTACACCAAGGGCGTGCTGAACTGGTCGCAGCGCGACAATGTCAGCGCCGAACTGAAACTGACGGCCCAGGCCCGCAGGCCCATCGCCAACCGGCTTGTGGCCGCCCTGCCCGCCGACATTGAATCCGATCCGCAAATGCTTGAATTCGCCCTGGCCAGCGGGCGCGCCGTGTTCAAGGACAATTGCGCGCCTTGCCACGGCTCCGGCGCGCAAGGATTCGTGGGGTATCCGAACCTGAACGACGACGATTGGCTGTGGGGCGGCTCACTCGGTGAAATCGAGCAGACCATTCGTTACGGCGTGCGCAACGCCAATGACAAAAGCCGGTTCAGCGAAATGCCGGCCTTCGTCAAGCTGGGCACGCTCAACCGGACGCAAGTGGCCGATACGGTGGAGTTTGTCTTATCGCTATCCGGCCAGGCCCATAGTGCCGATGCAGCAGGCAGAGGGTCCGTCCTTTTTGCCGAACACTGCGCCTCTTGCCACGGCGAGGGCGGCCAAGGCGACCGTACCCAGGGCGCTCCGAACCTGACCGATCAGATTTGGCTGCATGGCAAGTCGCGCATTGCATTGACGACGGTGATTTCCAACGCACGCAATGGCTCGATGCCCGCGTGGGGCGAGCGGCTGAGTGCCGCCGACGTCCGTGCGCTGGCGGTTTATGTGCACAGCCTGGGCGGCGGCGAACCCGAGCCGGGTCAGTGACCGTGGCGAGCCTCACCGCAGCAGTGCAACAGGACACGGCCTCGCACGGTGTGGAAACCGCCGCCGTCGAGGCTGTCAACGCCGCGCACCGCCGCGCCCTGTTCAAGAAGCGCGGGAAAATCCACCCCAAGCGGGTGAATGGCGCCTTCCGCATGACCAAATGGGCCATGATGGCCCTGACGCTGACGATCTATTACGTGACCCCGTGGCTGCGGTGGGACCGCGGGCCCGGCGCACCGGATCAGGCCGTGCTGATCGATTTCCCCGGACGGCGCTTCTACTTTTTCTTCATCGAAATCTGGCCGCAGGAAGTCTACTACATCACGGGCCTGCTGATTCTGGCGGCGGTGGCGCTGTTTCTGGTCACCTCGCTCGCCGGGCGCATGTGGTGTGGCTACGCCTGCCCACAAACAGTCTGGACCGATCTGTTTCTGGTGGTCGAGCGCGCCATCGAGGGCCGGCGCAACGACCGCATCAAGCTGGACCGCGCACCCCTGTCCGTCGAGAAAGTGGCCAAGCGGACCGTGAAGCACGCCATCTGGCTGCTGATCGGCGTGGCCACCGGAGGGGCCTGGGTTTTCTACTTCACTGATGCGCCGACTCTGATGGGCCAACTCTTGACGTCCTCCGCCCCCAGCGAGGCCTATTTCTTCATCGCCCTGTTCACCGCCACGACCTACACGCTCGGCGGCCACGCCCGCGAGCAGGTCTGCACCTATATGTGCCCCTGGCCGCGTATTCAGGCTGCCATGCTGGACGAGGAATCCCTGGCGATCACCTACCGCTTCGACCGGGGCGAGCCGCGCGGCCCTCACAAGAAGGGCGATACCTGGGACGGGCGCGGCGATTGCATCGACTGCAGGCAATGCGTAGCCGCCTGCCCCATGGGCATCGACATCCGCGACGGCTTGCAGCTTGAGTGCATTCAATGCGCGCTGTGCATCGACGCCTGCAACGAGGTAATGGCCAAGGTGGACCGCCCCCGCGGCCTGATTGCCTACGATACCGACCTGAACATCGCGCGGCGGCAGCAGGGATTGCCCACGCGCTTCCGCTTCATCCGGCCGCGCACGGTGGCCTACGCGCTCATTCTGGCGCTGGTGTCAGGCGTCATGCTGTTCGCGCTGCTGAAGCGCAGCGACCTCGATGTCAGCGTCATCCGCGACCGCAACCCGACCTTCATTACCCTGTCCGACGGGCATATCCGCAACGGCTATACCGTGAAGCTGCTGAACAAGGCGCGCAGCCAGCGGACGATCTCACTGACCGTGGACGGCCTCTCCGGCGCGGCTTTGACCGCCGTGGGCCTGCCCACCGCCGATGACGGCAGCCTGCAGGTACCCGTCGAGGGCGACGATCTGCGCCCGGTGCGCGTGTTCATCACGCTGCCCCATGAACTTGTCGTCCACGACAGCATGCCCTTGTCCATCGTGGCCCGCGACGAAGCCGCCGCCCGCCCGATCAAAGTGCAATCGGTTTTCCTAGGACCAAAACCATGAGCGACATGACCGCCCCCGCCACACCGATGACCGGACGCCACGTCCTTTTATGGCTGTTGGGCGCCTTCGCGGCGATCTGCATCGCCAATGCCGCCCTGGTCTGGTTCGCGCTGGAAACGTTCACGGGCGAGACGCAGCCGAAATCATACGCGACGGGTCTTGATTTCAACAGAACGCTGGAACAGGTCGCGGCCCAGCACGCGCGCGGCTTATCGGTCCAGGGCAGCGTCACCTCGCCTGCCGCGCGTACCGTCACTATCGAAAGCCGGTACCGGGACAGCGCAGGGGCACCCTTGAATGGCCTGTCCGTCACCGCCTCGTTCAGTCGCCCCACGCACGAAGGCTACGACTTTACGGAGCAGATGACCGATCAGGGCGGCGGCGTTTTCAGTGCGCGCGTCACAACGCCGCTGGCCGGGGTGTGGAATGTCCGCTTAACGGCGGCAGAGACAGGCCGGCCGCCTTACATTCTCGACTACCGCGTGGTCGTGAAATGAATCGCATCGCGAAATCCGCCACAGACAGCCTGGGCGCTGAAACGGCGCTGAACATGGGCTGCTGCCCGCCCGGCCAGCCTGGCGCGGGCTATGGACATCTGCCGAGCGCGCCGCTAGCCGTGCCGAATGCCGATCCGTCGGCCTATGTGCGGCGCAAATCTGACGGCGCATTCGAGCTGTTCCTGATTGTCGAAAACATCACCTGCCCGGCCTGCGTGCCCGACATCGAAAAGGCTTTGGGCCGTATTCCAGGCGTCGACCAGGCCCGCGTGAACCTGACCCTGGGCCGACTGCACGTGACCTGGCGCGACCCAGCGCTACAGGCCGGCCAGATTTCCGCGACACTCAGCGCCCACGGCTACCGGGCCATCGCCTACAACGCGGCCATGCTGGACCGGCTGGAGGACGACCGCGATCGCCGCTTGCTGCGCGCCCTGGCCGTGGCGGGGTTTGCCAGCGCCAACATCATGCTGCTGTCCGTGTCGATCTGGTCCGGCAACGTGACTGACATGGGCACGGCGACGCGCGACTTCTTCCACTGGGTTTCGGCGCTCATCGCGCTGCCCACCATTGCCTACGCGGGCCAGCCGTTTTTCGCTTCGGCCTGGTCGGCCTTGCGCGCGGGCCGCGTCAACATGGACGTGCCGATTTCATTGGGCGTGCTTCTCGCCACGCTGGCCAGCGTCATGGAAAGCGTGCGCTCGGGCGTGCACGCGTACTTCGACGCTGCCGTGATGCTGCTGTTCTTCCTGCTGATCGGGCGCTACCTGGAGCAGAACATGCGCGGCCGCACGCGTTCGGTGGCGGCGAATCTGCTGGCGCTGAAGGCCGTGGCGGCCACGGTGATCGAGCCCTCGGGCCAACGCCGCTCGTACCCGGCTGATCAGTTGAAACCCGGCATGACGGTCTTCGTGGCCCCTGGCGACCGCATCCCGGCCGACGGCATCGTTATCCGCGGCCGCTCGGATGTGGACGCAAGCCTGGTGACCGGCGAAAGCCTGCCGGTTGTGGCGGGCGTGAATTCCCAGGTGTACGCCGGCACGCTGCCACTGACCGGCACGCTGGACATCACCGTGACTTCCGCCGACCAGGACACGCTGTTGGGCCAGATCGTGGAACTGATGACCGCGGCTGCATCTGCGAAGTCCGGCCACGCGCTTCTGGCGGACCGCGCGGCGCGCTACTACGCGCCCACCGTTCACGTCCTTGCCGCGGCGACCTTCCTGGGCTGGCTGCTTCTCGGGTCTGGCGGCTGGCATCCGGCGCTCATGTGCGCGGTCGCCGTGTTGATCATCACATGCCCGTGCGCGCTGGGTCTGGCGATCCCCGCCGTCCAGACGGTCGCGACCGGCGCGTTGTTGCGCTGGGGCGTGCTGTTAAAGTCCGGTGACGGGCTCGAGCGCCTGGCCGGCGCCGACACCGTGGTGTTCGACAAAACCGGCACGCTGACGCTGGGCCGCCCGGAACTCATCGCAGGGACGGGCTACACCCACGACAACCTCACCTTGGCTGCGCGACTGGCCCAGAGCACGCGCCATCCGCTGGCCACAGCACTGACGCGTGCGCTGCCCGCCTTGCCGCACGCGGTGCCGGTGCACGAAGCGGCGGGGCTTGGCGTGTCGGCCGTCATCGATGGCCAGCTTGTCAAGCTTGGCAGCCGTTTTTGGTGCGATGTGCCCGAGGACGGTCCGCCCGAGAACGGCGCCAGCGAGTTGTGGCTCAAAAAACAGGGTTCCGCGCCAGTCCGTTTCTCGTTCCGCGATATGCCCCGCAGCGACGCGGCCGAGGTTATTGCCGCGCTTAAATCTCTCGGCTTGCGCATCGAAATCCTCTCGGGCGACCGGGCCAGTGCGGTCAGACCCCTTGCCCGGGCCTTAAGCGTCGATGCCGTCACCGCCGAGGCGCGCCCGGACACGAAACTCACGCGGCTGCAAGCATTGAGCCAGCAGGGCCGCAAGGTGCTTATGGTCGGCGACGGCCTCAACGACGCTCCGGCGCTGGCGGCGGCCTATGTCTCGATGTCTCCCTCCAGCGCCGCCGACATCAGCCAGACGGCCGCCGATATCGTGTTCCGGGGCGAGAATTTATGGCCCGTGGTGCAATCCATCCGCATCGGGCGCGCGAGTAAACGGCGCATGATCGAGAACCTCGCCCTGGCGATTATTTACAACATCATCGCCGTTCCCCTGGCCATGGCCGGCTGGGTTACGCCGCTGATCGCCGCCCTCGC
Organism: Rhodospirillaceae bacterium; assembly: GCA_016793085.1. Taxonomy (GTDB): domain Bacteria; phylum Pseudomonadota; class Alphaproteobacteria; order Rhodospirillales; family Rhodospirillaceae. The sequence goes on along the minus strand of JAEUKM010000133.1, from coordinate 7,520 downwards.
CATGTCGGGTTCGTCCGTCATCGTGGTGCTGAATGCCTTGCGGCTGGGCTGGCGGACCTAAGGAGAGCGCGCCATGACCGTCATCATCTACCTGCTGCCCGTGGCGCTGTTTCTGGGCCTCCTGGGCCTTGGCGCTTTTCTCTGGTGCCTGAAGGACCACCAGTACGACGACCTGAAGGGGGCCGCCTACCGCGCCGTCATGGACCAGGACGCAGCGGAGGATTGAGCGCTACGCGCGCAGCATCACGCCCGGCCACCGGGCAAAATTGGAACAAACAGCCGCGGTTTGTTCGCCTTTGTCACACATCCCCGGCATTGGCCCCTGCGGACATGTACAAGGCCCTGGCGAGGGGTTAATTTTCCGAGGCCGATTTTCCCTGCTCTGGCAGACCCTTGGGGGCCAACCCTCCAAGGCTTTAGGCTTTGTTTTTTACGTTATCTGGACCGCGGGCATGACGAGAAAAGTAACCTGGGCCGCCTCCGTCGTGATCGGACTAACTGCGCTGGGCCTTGTCTATGCGCTGGCCGTGCAGACCGAATCCGAGGCCGCAGCAACCAACACCAGCATAAAAACCGCGCGTGTCGCGCGTGAATCCTTAAGCCGCGAAGTCGTCGCCACCGGCGTGATCCGGCCGGTCGTGGGGGCGGAGATCAACATCGGCTCGCGCGTCTCGGGCATCGTGCGGCAACTGCCGGTGAAAGTCGGCGATCTGGTCGAGGCCGGCGATTTGCTGGTGGAACTGGACCCCGCCCCGTTCGAGGCCGTTGTTGCCCAGGCCTCAGCCGAGCTTGAACTTTCGCGTGCGGAGTTGGCGCTGGCGCAAAGCACGCTGAAGCGTAAACAAGAGTTGGCCGCGCAAGGCCACAACTCGACGGCCGATCTGGAAGCGGCCGTGCGCGATCTGAACGTGGCGCAAGCCCAGATTGGCGTGAAAGAAGCGAGGCTGAATGCCGCGCGCATCGAGCGGGCTTACAGCCGCATCACAGCGCCCATCAGGGGTGTTATCGCCGATGTGACGACGCGCCGGGGCGAAACCGTGGCTGCCAGCTTTGCCGCCCCCAAGTTCGTCTCCATCGTCGATCTCAACCAGCTTGAGGTGCAGGCCTTTGTCGATGAAACCGACATCGGGCGGATTTATGTGGGCCAGCCCGCGCACTTTACCGTCGACACCTATGCCGATGCGACCTTTGAGGCCACAGTGACCGCCATCAACCCCAAGGCCGCGATGCAAAACAGCGTGGTCAATTATGTGGTGGTGCTGTCGTTCGTGGGCCAGGAGGGCCGCGTATTGCGGCCGGAAATGACCGCCCACGTGCGGCTGCAACTGGACGAACGCAAAGGCGTGCTGACCGCTCCGCGCAATGCATTGCGCCAGGAAAGCGGGCGTCAGTTCGTGATGGTCGAGCGCAAAGGCAATTGGGTTCAGCAGCCGGTGCGGATTGGCTGGCGGACCGATCAGAAAATCGAAATCGCCGACGGTGTGGCGGAAGGTGAAGTGCTGCAGTTGAATTCGAATTAGGGGGAGAGTTCGCGTGATCCGTTTGAAGGGAATCAATAAGGTCTACAAGCGGCCCGACGAAGGCCCGTTGCAGGTCTTGAAGAACGTCGACCTCACTGTCGGCAAAGGGGAGTACGTCGCTATCGTCGGGCCTTCGGGCTCGGGCAAGTCGACCCTGATGAACATTTTGGGGCTGCTCGACCGCGCCGACAGCGGCGACTACGAGATCGATGGGCAGTCTGTGGCGGGGCTGCCGGCGGGGACGCTGGCGAAACTGCGCAACACAAAAATCGGTTTTGTCTTTCAGCAGTTCCACCTGCTGCCGCGCACCAACGCCATCGAGAACGTGGAAATTCCGCTGATCTACTCCAATGCCGACAACCCCGAGCAGCGCGCCATCGACGCCCTGAAACGCGTCGGGCTGGGTGAACGCTTGAAGCATTACCCCGAAGAATTGTCGGGCGGGCAGCAGCAGCGCGTCGCCATTGCCCGCGCGCTGGTCACCAACCCCGAGCTGATCCTGGCCGATGAGCCCACGGGCAACCTGGATAAGGTGTCGGGCGAGGACTTGATGGGCCTGTTCGATCAATTGAATACCGATGGCCGCACGATCATCGTCATCACCCACGACGAGAAACTGGCCGAACGCGCCAAGCGCGTCGTGCGCATCGACAACGGCCAACTGACTGAAGTGCGTCAAAGTTCAAATCGTTCCGGTGCAACCCAAATGGGAGAAGTCGCATGAACCTCAAACTTCTGTTCGCCGGCAGCGCGCGGATGATGCTGCGGCACAAGACACGGACCGTATTCATGGCGGTGGGAATTATCGTCGGCGTCTCGGCGCTGGTGTTCATGCGGGCCATGGGCGTGGGCGCCGAGCAGGCGATGATGGAAAACATCAACCGCACCTTCAGCACGTCCAGCATCAATGTGCTGGCTGGCGGCGGACACATGGGCCCGCGCGCGGGCGGCCCGGTGACGACCTTGAAGATGGAGGATTTCCAGGCCATCGAAGCGGCCGTGCCCGGCGTGGCCCTGTGGGGCGTCATGCAATGGGTTCCCAAGCAGGATATCCGTTACCAGGGCATCACACGCCAGATGAGCATCTACGGCTATTCCGACAAGCCCGAAGCGGTGTGGCAGCGCGGCATCATTCAAGGCGAATACTTCAGCGCCGAGGATGTCGATTCCGCCTCGCGCGTGGCCGTGATCGGCACGAACGCCGCCGCGGGGCTGTTCGGCACTGAAGACCCCATCGGCAAGCAAATCCAGGTGGGTTCGGTGCCGCTGCGGATTGTCGGCGTCTTGGAGCCGCAAGGCATCGACACGCACGGCTCGGACAAGGACGATGAGATTCACGTGCCCATCACCACGCTCATGCGCCGTATTATGAACGTGGATCACGTGTTCGGCGGGCGCGTGGTGCTGGACAACCCGGCCAAAGTGGAAGCCGCCGCCAAGCAAATCTCGGCGCTGTTGCGTGAACGCCACGCGCTGGCCGAAGGCGAGCCGCCGGATTTTGTCGCCATTACGCCCAAGCTGGTGCAGGACATCGTCGGCAACGCCAACCGCGTGCTGGGGCGCTATCTGCCGGCGGCGGCGGGTGTCGCGTTGCTGGTGGCGGCCATCGTCATCGCCAACATCATGCTGATCGCGGTGAAAGAGCGCGTGCCGGAAATCGGCATCCGTAAGGCCGTGGGCGCTGAAAATGGGCAGATCAATTTCCAGTTCCTGTCGGAAACCGTGCTGGTGGCCCTGACCTCGGGGCTCATGGGGGCCGCCCTTGGCATCATCGCGGCGGTCAGTTACGGCGCCCTCAGCACCACCCCCATGGTGGTGACGCCGGGCGCGGTGCTGCTGGGCCTGGGGGCTGCGGCCCTGGTGGGCATTGCCGCCGGTGTACTGCCCGCGCGCCAAGCTGCGATGCTGGATCCGGTCGCGGCCTTGCGCTAGGGGCGCAGCTCGCGGGCGTATGCGCTGGTATAAGAACCTTCGCTTTTCGTTCCGGGCGGTGAACCGGTCGCGGTTCCGCGCGCTTCTGTCCATCAGCGGTGTAGCCGTCGGCATTGCCGCCGTGGCGGTGCTGATCGGCGCGGGCGCCGGGGCCGACCTCGCGCTACAGAAGTCCCTGGAACGCCTGGGCGAGAACCTGCTGGCCGTCAACGCGGGCGTGACCGCCACCAATGCCTTGCGCGGTGCCAGCCGCATGCACGAAACCCTGACGCTTGAGGATTGGCAGCGCATCAGGCAGTTGCCCAGCGTGAAACGCGCCGCCCCCGTGGCCGACGGCGGCGGCACCGTGCGCGTCGGCGCACGCGCGCAAGGGTTCACGGTTGTCGGCACCACGCCCGATTTCAGCGAGGCGAAAAAGTTCGACGTGGTGGCGGGCCGCTTCATCGACGACCTCGACGTCGCACAGAGAACGCGCGTCGCCGTCATCGGCGCGCAGGTGGTTGATGATCTCTACTTCGGCGAATGGCCGCTGGGACAGTCCATGCTGATCGGCAACACCCCCTACACCATCATCGGTGTTTTAAAGCGCAAAGGCATGAACCCCGACGGCACCACCGATGACGGCCACATTGTCGTGCCCGTCTCCACCGTGCAGCGGCGGATGATGAACACCGATTACCTGGCGCGCATTTTCGTGCAGGCGCGTTCCAAAGAGGCCATCCCGGCCGCCCAGGCCGAAATCGCGACGCTGTTGCGCGGCGAGCACGGCGTCGGCAAGCCCAACTACACCGATGACTTCGAGATTCAAGACCAAGCCGCCCTGCTGGCCGCACAAAAGAAAATGAGCCGCTCCTTCGGCAGCCTGACGCTGGGTTTGGCGGCGCTGGCCCTCACCCTGGGCGGGGTGGGGCTGCTGGCGGTCTCGCTGCTGTCGGTGCGCGAGCGCTACGGCGAGATCGGCCTGCGCATTGCCGTGGGCGCGCAGCCGCGCGACATTATGGTTCAGTTCCTCACCGAAGCCGTCCTGCTGGCGCTGATGGGCGGCGTGGCCGGCATTCTGGTGGGCGGCGCATGCATTCTCATCGGCGGGCAGATCACCGGCTGGTCCATGGTGCTGACGTGGGAAACGGTGGCCTACCCCTTCCTGATCTCGCTGGGCATCGCCGTGCTGTTCGGCGCCTTTCCGGCCCTGCGGGCTGCGCGCCTCGACCCCATCGTGGCCCTGCGCGGGGCGTAACCTAGCGCAAGGTCGCTATAGAAGCGGCGAACGCATGCGGCTGCTTGGGGAGCGCAACACAAGAAAGAGGCGATGGTGGGCCAATAAAGGCGATGTTGAGCACTGGTCGGTCATGACCCGAAGTCCTTAACCACTAGACAAGGGCGTCACCCTAACGGCAACCGAGAACGAGACCTGAGTGCCCAACGGCTGCCGCGTGGCTAATCTGCAATTAGTTAGATGTCTACAGGCCATGCTCCACAGCGTGCAGTTGGAGATCGCTGGCGACCTGCCCGACCTCCCGGCCTTGAGGGCGGGACTGCAAAACTTCCGCGTCAACTTCACCTAGGCAGCATGACCTTTGCCGCCCGTATGGGCGCGCATGACGGCCCAGTCCTGGCCGTGGCCATTGCCCTGTGGTGGACCGAGCACCGCCATAAGACACGGGCTTGGTGCCGGGATTTGTAGAGTGGACCTTCGCCAAACTCAGGCCGAGTCGCCTTGAATCTATTGCACGCTAGGTAAAGGGTATAATGTGGCCATATTTGCAGGCCGGATACGGCTTTGCCTTTAATCATTAAGAATCAGAAGGTTAGAACCACTACAAAATGTGGTCGGGTCCGCCCGGTTCGCTAGGACTTGTGAATCTGGACTTTATGAGGCCATATTAATGGACGGTTCGGCGATTTTGGAACAAGGCCGATTTAACGGTCAGCCAAAGCAGGAGGTGGTTGAACAAGCAACTGGGGTGCGCCCCTTAATGGAGAATAGAAATGGAAACTTATACGTTTTGCGGTCTTAAACAGCTCTACACCGCTTATCGCATCACATCGTTAAGCCCTTGGGACTTGCTCCCTGTGCCAGGTCTCTACTTTTTCTGCAAAGCAAATATTTTCGGCGGATACACCCCGGCTTACATCGGTGAAACTGAAAACGCACAAACGCGGCTGCCATATCACGAACGTTGGGCAGAAGCTGTGCGCCTTGGGGCAAATCACGTCTTTGGTCTACAAGCCTCTGGCATTGAACACGTTCGTTGTGACGCAGAGCGCGATCTTATTGCCTTCTATCAGCCGTCTATGAATACGCAGCATCGTGGTCTGAGCGCCGCACTTGCAGCACTCACCGGAACACAAACAAAAGCAGGGCTCGCCAATTTCTTGTCCGGCGTTCCTGGTTTTCTTGGTTCCACGAATTTGCTCGCGCCACCAACACCGCCTGCATCACCTTTCGGTTTCGGCACCGACATTAAGCGCTAAGTAGCATCGCTCTCCTATACATACAGATATAAGTGGGTGGCGACCGAACTGATCTGTTGCCCATTTATTTTCTAAATCGCCAGAATCATGCTGGCTTTGCAGCAGCCGTCTCAGGTAGCTGCTTTCTCACTCTTTCCGGTAGAGTGAAAACATAAATCAGAAATGCCTCTGTAAATTCTTTCAGCTTTTTCGCGTCATCTTCGTTGAACGGCTCTTCATCATGCATTGCATCATTTCCCAACACGCGAATAGCATGAGCCCACTGCTTCATGGCAAGGGTAACACCAATTTCTGGCGGTAAGTTATCGATGCGCTTTTGAATAGTGGGACGATCTGTTGTGGGATGAATCTTCTTCAGTGACGCTTCTAGTGCCTTACGGAACATGCCTCCAGCAGCGTCCCACAGACTTGCATTAAACGCACGAAGTCCTTGCAAATAGAAGCTCGCAATATTTTCAGGTGTATGTTCGGGAACTGAAGGCGCGGCGGGCGTAGGGAATACAGTGCAAGTAGTACCAGAGACGTCACGCAGATTGGCATTCGATGATGACAAATCGGTGTTGTGACATTGAACAATTACTACTACGCCCTTGCCGCAACCATCACAGTGACCATAACAATTCCAGTAGTATGGCAAGATTTCATTTCGCCTGGCTGTTAAGCCAATTAATACATTGGCCGCACGGCAATGCGGACAATCGGTCAAAATACGCGGCATAGGTTCTCTCCAAAAGCTTCCCTTTATCTGTCGATAGTTGGGTGACCACGCCCTACTAAGCAAGTGGGTACTTATTGGTGCTTTGGCGTAGCTACCAAGTATTCAACATCGTCTCCTAAATCGCGGCAACCCGCATAAAACCTGGGGAACCGATGGTGGGCCCGGCACGCTTAGTTTTCGTTAGTGAGCAACGCGAGCTTACGAAAGCTTGCGCAAGGTCGCTACAGACGTAACGCACGCATGCGGTTGCTTGGGAATACAGCGGATATAAAAAGGTTTGGTGGGCCCGGCAGGACTGCAGCAAGTGAATACTAACAATACATTAGCGCTGGTGGGAAACACAAATATCTCTCGTGGTTTCCCGCCGTTTAAGGGGTGAGTTTCCCACCAGCTTTGGATCTTAGTTTAGGCTAATGAAAATCCCTACTCTGGATAACGAGCGGTTGCCCCCTCGCCTCGGCGCCAGCCGCCACTTCGGCAATTACATTAACCGCCTTGGGATGCCGCCATACAGCAGCTCTTATATCATCGCCTATTTGCAGCGGAGTATCTTTCCCGTGTCCTTTTGTGGCCTCGTCGGCACGAGAGAGGACGGAGATCAGAGGATGCTCGGCTTCGCCAATCTTACTGAGAAGAGGCGTCAGGTTTTCGAGGTGTTCGACCACCACGTGAATCACGATGCCTTCGCGTTGGATGCGCCCCACGCACCCGACTAGCCCAGCTGTCATTATCGTGCGCCGGTATTTCTCGAAGTTGTCTTTCCAGACGACGAGGTTTGCATTTCCGGTTTCATCTTCGAGCGTGATGAAGGTCACACCTTTGGCTGAGCCGGGGCGCTGACGCACCAGCACCAGACCCGCAATCCGAATGCGTTG
>JAEUKM010000122.1 GCA_016793085.1 Rhodospirillaceae bacterium | reverse complement strand
CAGCCCGGCCTTTTCCCTTTAGTTTGAAGGTGAAAGCGGCTCGCCCAGCTCTGCGGCCTTGGCCAGGCCCGGTGTACGCCCGAATTGAACAACGCCCTGATTCCCTATACTTTTCCGGCGACTACCGCGCGCCCGGCAACGGGCTGTTCCCACAGCCGTTGATGGGGCGTGGGAGGCGGGCAAGCGCAAAGCCCGCGACAGGTCTTTGGGGCAGGAGCCCGGTGACGACGTGAAAACCCTTCTGAGCATGATCCGCCGCAGTCTCTCGGCCTTGGGGCGCGAATCCAGGCGCGACGACGGCGTGCTGGCGCTGGTTATCGCCATCGCCCTGATCGCCGGAGCAGCAGCGCTGATCGCCTCAACAGCGCGGCAGTCGAAGGAAGCGCAAGTCACACGTCAAAGCCAGAACGCCAAAGCCGTCGGTTATATCAAGAACAGCGTGCTGTCCTACTTCCTGCTGGGCACCGAGGGCTCATCGAGTGCGCCTTACGCCTTGCCATGCCCGGATGTTACCGTACCCCCCGATGGATTGTCCGATGAAGCGGCGGGCTGCACCACCAACGTCGGCGTTCTGCCTTGGCGCACCCTGCGCCTGAACGAAAGCGACGCCATCGACAGCTACGGCAATTACTTCACTTACGCCGTAACGACCACCGGCCGCAACATGTGCGACCGCGTGACCAATGACTATAACAGCGCCACTAGCTTTGACGGCGCGACTATCGACGCGTCGGACACTGAAAGCCTGCTGACCACGGAAACGGCGGCCCAGTCGCCCCGGCGCGGCGCGCCGTTTTATTTCGCCATCCTCAGCCACGGCCCCAACGGCCTGGGCGCGATTTCATCGAGCGGCACGCGGCGCGCAACCCCCGTCAGCACCTATGAACGACAGAACTGCCCGACCAGCAACTCGAACTGCACGCGCCCAAACTCGACCATCTCGCTGTTTTCCGGGCCCAAGAACAGCACCAGCGGCAGCGATTATTTCGACGACACGGTGTTTCTGGGCGATCAGTTGGAAGTCGAGAAAATCTGCCAGGAACTGACAACCAACAACCCCGGCGACGACCCGCCGGATGTCGATACGGATTTCAATTCCGGCACGCTACCGTCCAGTCTGGTTACAACCGAGTCATCGGGCACAGGCGCGGTGAGCGTGCAGCAGTCGTCCATTGCCGGGCGCGGCCGCGTGCTGCGCTTCACAGGCAGCGACGCCGTTCTATCGACGACCTATTTCAATTACGATCCATTGGCCCGGCCCAACTACGTCAGCTTCGAATGGACGCCGACCGTCGCCAACGGCACCGGGCGGGCGGGCATGGCCCTGGGCCTGCGCGCCACGCCGTCAGACCGCACGGACGGCAGCGGCATTTTCGACGCGGGCAACCTGGACGGCCTGTCGATTTACTTCTTTGAGAACACGGCCAACAACGCCAACGGCGGCACGAACTACATTTCGATCTGCGACAGCACCACGGCAGGCTGCACCAGCGCTACCAACCTCGCCACATCGTTCACTGCGGGTGACTCGTTCACCATCTCGCTCAACTCAAGCTACACCATCGAAGCCTTCGATAACGGCTCGGAAATCTGGGCGCGCATCACGCAAGTGGGCACCCCTGCCAACACGGCCACCTTGTTCTACGCCGTTCCCGTGGCCAACCAGGACCTGCGTGGGCAAAGTGCAGCCCTGTTCATGTCGTTCCTGGATTCAACATCCGAACTCGACAACCTGCTGCTGCGCCGCGGCGGCATGGCGGTGACGTTCGACGGCGCCGGCGACATCATCGATACCAGCGGCGATAACCACGACACGGCCTCGGGCAATTTGACGCTGGAAGCCTGGGTCAGGCCGACCTCGCTGCCCACGGGCAGTACACGGCAGACGATCATCGCCAAATGGGTGGAAAACGGCACAACTGGCCAGCAGTCTTACCGATTGTCTCAAACCGCAAACGGCCTAGTGCTTGAAATTGCCGCAGACGACGCCGCCGGCGGCACCAACATCGTCACCAATCCGTTCTCGTTCGGCAGCCGCCTGACGTTGAACGAGTGGAGCCACGTGGCCGCGTCCTACAGCGCCAGCACCCGCACCGCAACATTTTATGTCGAAGGCCAGCGCGTCGGTACGTCGTCCGCTTCATCCGTATTCAGCACAACCGGGGTCAACGACAGTTCGGCCACGTTCACCGTAGGCGCGGACCGCGACAACGGTTCGGCCATTTCCGACGTCTTCATCGGCCAAATCACAGACGTGCGAGTGTGGTCGACCGTCCGGCTACCGCAGGATATTTCGTTCAACCGCCGCAAGCGGCTGCGGGTCAGCGATCTCAACACCTCCGGCGTCGATGACGACCTGACCGGCCTGATCGTCAATTGGACGTTGGACACCGACACTCTGGCAACTTTCAGCGACGGCACGCCGACCGCGGAACCGACGGCCTCGTTCGATGCCACCTCCAGCCCCAGCCCTGGCGCGTCGGGCACTATCACAGGCGGCAGTTATATCGCGATCCGTCAGAATTTCATTCCGCCCAACGGCAATGCCGTGTGCGGCACAGGCACGCGCGCGGGCGCGTTCCGCTGCGACTACCGTGTCACGACCCAAAGCGGTGCGCGGACCATGCCCGACAACCTCCCCTCGCTGTTCGTCAAGGTCTGGGGGTCGGGCGGCGGCGCCTATCAGTCGGCCGGGGGCAGCGACGGCGGCGGCGGCGGCATGTCGGCGGCGCGCTTACGCACCGTCGGCACCACACCCATTGCGGCCTCTTCCATCCGTGTTGATATCGCCTCGGGCGGCACCGGCAGCACCAACGACCGCAACGGCGCAGGCGGCGGCGGGGCCTCGGGGCTGTGGCGCGACCAGGGTACGCTGGGCACACTGGATGCCGGTGACACGGCGGGCGTGTTTGCCGGGGGCGGCGGTGGTGCCGGTTACGGCGACGACGATTTCACCTCGCAAGACGCGACCTTCAACTGCGACGCCGCCAACGAGTGCGGCCCAGGCGGTGGCGGTGGCGGGCCTTTTAACGTCGCCGGGCTTACGGCCGTGGCCACGGTCCGCGCTGTTGACGACAACGAGAACATGTGCGGCGGCCGCGGCGGCGATAACGTCACCTTCGGCAACAACCCGCCCGATCCGGCCCCCGGCGGCGGGGGCACCAACACTTGTGATGACGACGGCGATGATCCGACAAGCGCCACAGGTGCCACAGGCGGCGGCGCCAACGCCGGCGGCAGTGTGCTTGTGGGCTCGGGCGGTGCGGGCTACGACGGCCCCATGAACCGCGTCGGCCCCGGCGGCGGCGGTGGTGGTGTGAGGTTGAGCGATCTCAGCGCCGGCGGCGGTGAAGGCGGCGGCTCAGATGGCGGCGGCGCCACCAACAACGGTGCGGACGGTAACCGCGCCTCTTTCGGAGGCGGTGGCGGGGCCGGTTTTGTTGATGATACGGCGAGCGCTGCCTTCGGCTCCTACGGCAATGCCGCCGGCTTTGCCAGCGGCACGGCCACCAACACCCGCCAGCCCGGCAACGTTACCGGCGTGTCGACCACCACCGATCCGGACCATGCCCCGGCCTTCTGCAGCAGCGGCGTCAACTGCGTCGTGGACGCAGGCTTTGGCGGCGCTGAATCAGGTGCGGGCGCTGAAAGCGGTCGGCGCGGCATAGCCGTGCTGAAATGGTAACTCTGCCGGTGACGATCACGCGCCGCGCAGGCCTTGGCGCCATCACCGCGGCAGCGGCAGCGCCGTTCATGACACCCGCCCAGGCGAACCCCATGACCGTACAAACTGCTTCCGGCCCCATCACCCCCGCCCTCTTCAACGCATGGATTGCCTTGCGCGGCGGCGAAGACGGCCCAGGCTACTGGTATTCGGACGGCCTGGTGCGCACCATGGCCGACGGCGCGGTCGACAGCCGCATGATCGGCGTTGAAACCTGGATCACGCCCAAGGACCTGCGCACCGAAACGAGTGCGGTATCGATTTCACGCAAGGTATACTTTTTCCTCGAGCGCGGCCGCGACGTCATCGTGACCGACAAGGCCACCGGCAAGCCGCGCCGCCCCAGCATTTTCGCCTATCAGGTGCGCACCTTCCGGCTGAAGGACGGCGCCATCGAGTACTCCGTGGAAAGTCATGACACTGTCTCGCCGCGCATGGGTGGCGCAGGCAGCGTCTACACCATCACCGCCACGGGCGATCAGGTGCACGTGAACTACGCCGTATTCCGCACCGTGCCCGAAAAGAACGGCGCCACAAGCGCGCGCGGGGAAATCTACGACTACTTCGATCACGGCCCGGCCTTGAAAGAAATGCACCAGCGTTACCAGGGCACGTGGTCCTCGGCCAATACCCTGGGCCAGATGGCCAACCTGATGAACTGGCGCTATCCCAGCTTCGACGCCATTCCCAACGAATGGCTGAAGGCGCATATCCGGAAGAACGGCCCGATGTGGATGGCCCCGCCGCGGGATATGGCCGAAATCGACGCGCTTCGCAAAACCGCGCCGATCAAAACCGATCTGATCCCGGTTTAGCTTTTAGCCCTACACCTGCTTTCGTGTCAGACGAGCTTTCGCGTTAGACGGGCCGCCAGCCCGCGTTCACCAAGGGCAGACTGCGGATGCGCTGGCCCGTGGCCGCGAAGATGGCGTTGGTGAGCGCCGGGGCCGCAGGCGGCAGGCCGGGCTCGCCCGCCCCGCCCATCTTGGCGCCGGAATTGATGATCACCACCTCCACATGGGGCGCTTGCGCGATGCGCACCATGTCGTAACCATCGAAGTTGGCCTGCTGCACGGCCCCCTGTCCAATCGTAATCTGGCCGAAGAACGCCGCCGATAGGCCATAGGTGATACAGCTTTCCATCTGATACGCCACACCATCCGGGAACACCGCCAGGCCGCAATCGATGGCGCACCACACGTTGTGCACCTTCACATCCTTGCCGGTAACGGACACTTCGGCCACCTCGGCGACGATGGAGCCGAAGCTTTCCACCAGCGCCACGCCCAGGCCATGCCCGGCGGGCAGCTTACGCGTGCCCCAGCCCGACATGTCGCGCACTTTTTCCAGCAATGCGATGTAGCGCGGGTTGGTGGCGTTCTCGAGCCGGAAGGCCAAGGGGTCTTTTCCGGCAAGATGCGCAAGCTCGTCGATCATGGACTCGCCGAAAAAGCCGTTGTGGCTGAACTGCACGCTGCGCCACGCCCCAATAGGCACGGAGAGCGGCGTGTCGGCATAGGTGAAAGCCATGTTGGGCACGTTGTAGGCCTCGCCCTTCATCCAGCCGGACGCAAGCGCCGGGATTTCGGGGATGCGCTGGGGCGCATTATTGCGGATGGTGTTGCCGGGCACCGAGTGCTCGGCCATGGCGACCTTCATGGCCACGGGCTTACCCGCTGTGTCCACGCCGCCGGTGAACGCAACCTTGGCGCGCGGCCGGTAGAAGGAATGGCGCGTGTCTTCCTCGCGCGACCAGATCAGCTTGACCGGTTTGTTCACGGCCTTGGAGACAAGCGCCGCCTGCACCACATAGTCCGACTGCAAGCGCCGCCCGAAGCCGCCGCCGAGTTGCGTGGTGTAGACCGTCACCTTGGCGGCATCGGTCTTCAGCGCGGCAGCCACCTGGTTCTGCGCGCGGGTCTGGGTCTGCACCGGCGCCCAGACTTCCGCTTTATCGCCCTGCACCCACACGGTCGCGTTCATGGGCTCCATGGGCGAATGCGAGAGATAAGGCACTTCGTAATTGGCCGAGACGGTCTTGGCCGCCGTCTTCAACGCCGCATCCACATCGCCCGCCGTAGGGCCGGGGGCGGCGGACTTCAGGCCCGCATCCAGCGCGGCTGAAATGGTCTGCTCGCTGACTTTCTCATTGCTTCCTAAGTCCCACACCGGGCGTAGCGCTTCCAGCCCGCGCAAGGCCGTCCAATAGCTATTCGCCAACACGGCCACGGCGTTCTCAAGCTTCACTACATGCGCAACGCCCTTCAGCGCCATGGCCGGGGCATCGTCCACCTCTTTCAGCTTACCGCCGAAGGTGGGGCACTGGCGGATGGTGCCCACCAGCATGCCGGGCACGTTCACATCAACGCCATACTGCGCGCTGCCGTCGGTTTTCGCGGGCGTGTCCAGGCGCTTCTGGGCCTTGCCGATCAGCGTCCAGTCCTTGGGGTCTTTCAACGTCACCTGGGCGGGCGGCGTCAGCTTGGCAGCCGCGGCCGCAAGCTCGCCGTACGTCGCCTTGCGTTTGGAGGCATCGTGATAGACCACGCCCTCGGCCGCGCGGGTTTCGGCGACGGGCACGTTCCATTTGACGGCGGCGGCCTGACGCAAAAGCTCACGTACCGTGGCGCCCGCTTTGCGCATGGGCTCGAACGTGGAGGTGATAGAGCCCGACCCGCCCGTGCCCATGGTGCCGTACTGCGGCAGGCTGGGGGCGGTCTCGATCCTGATAGCGCGCCAGTCGGCGGCCAGTTCCTCGGCCACCAGCATGGCAATACCGGTGAGACTGCCCTGCCCCATCTCGGTCTTGGCGGTGGTGATGGTGATGCTGTTGTCCGTACCAATACGCACGAAGGCGTTGATGTCGGTTGCTTTGGGCACGGCCGCCAGTACCTTGTCCTCGGCGGTGATGACCGGCAGCGCGAAGCCCAACACCAGCCCGCCGCCCGCCGCCGCCGACACCGTCATGGCGTTGCGTCGTGAGACCTGAGACGCATCCGTGGTGGTCATATCCTTGGGCATGGCGGCCTCCCCCTCTAAAAACACCGGCGCATGGTAGGGTGGCGTTCTGCTTGCTTCAACCGGCGCTCTGGGTCAGGCGGGCTAGCCCGGCTCTGTCGATGGAGCCAAAATACTATTTAAATCAAAGGCTTGGGCCATTTGGGCGATGGCCTGCACTTTGTCCGCCAGGGGCTTCCAATGATCGTGATCGGCAATCGCCGCCCAGATGCTTTCGACCTCATCGATCAGCAGTGTGCACGGCGCGGCACCCGCGAAGTACGGATGATCGAGGCGCGATGGCTTCGAGGCCGCGTAACCCGCGATGATCTCTTTCAGCGGCGCGAATGAAGCCGAGGCATAGTGCGCGGCTTCGGGGCTTTGCGCTGCACGGGATATGCTCAGTGCGCCGCCGTACCAATCGAAGAAGAAGCGTTCAAACGGCACGCGGCTGTCGTGCAGGAAGGCGAACACGGCGGCGACCAATGCGCTGTCCTCATCCACTCCGCGTGGGCCCAAATTAAGCCGCCGGCAAATCGCATCAGATAGAGCGGCTTCAAAGGCCGGCGGAAAGGCATCCAGCGCAGCGATCAGCTCATCACGCGCGGCGACGCCCAGCAAACACTCGGCCAGGCGCGTCAGGTTCCACATCAGCGTTTCGGGCTGACGGCCATAAGCATAAAGCCCCGCGTGGTCGAAATAGGCCGCCGTGAAGGCCGGGTCGTAGGCGGGCAGGAAGCGGTAGGGACCGTAATCAAAACTCTCGCCGGTGATGTTGATGTTGTCGGTATTGAGCACGCCGTGGACAAAACCCGCCGCCATCCACTGCGCGCCGGTTGCGGCCACGCGGCGGCAGGTTTCGGCCAGCATGGCCACCGCGCGTTCGGCTGTGCTTGCCCGCGACAGATCCCCGAGGTTGGTGAAGTAATGCATCAGCACATGATCGATCAGACGGACGATCTTGTCCGTGTCGCGTTCGAAGGCGAGCCTTTGAAACGTGCCGATACGGATGTTGGAGTGGCTCAAGCGCACCAGTACCGACGAGCGCGTGGGCGACGGCTCATCGCCCCGCACCAAATTCTCGCCCGTTTCGATCAGGCTGAAGGTTTTAGAAGTGTTCACGCCCAGGGCTTCCAGCATGGAGGTGGCCAAGAGTTCGCGCACGCCGCCTTTCAGCGTCAGTCGGCCATCGCCCTGGCGCGAGTACGGCGTCTGGCCGCTACCCTTGGTGCCGAGATCGAGGATGCGCCCGTCAACTTCATCACGCATCTGGGCAAACAGGAACCCGCGGCCGTCGCCCAGTTCGGGGTTGTAGGCGCGGAACTGGTGGCCGTGATAGCGCAAGGCCAAAGGCTGCGGCAGATTGTCCGGCAGTGCCGCGAACAG
>JAEUKM010000088.1 GCA_016793085.1 Rhodospirillaceae bacterium | reverse complement strand
TGCTGACCGGCGCCGACATCGGCGAGCGGTATCTGAACACGCGCGGCCACGGCATGGCGGGCAATCCTCTGTGCGTGGTTCGGCCCACGTCCACCGCGCAAGTGTCGGCGATAATGAAAGCGTGCCACGCGGCGGGACAGGCGATCATCGCGCAGGGCGGCATGACGGGCCTCGTGGCCGGCGGTGCGCCGCGCGGCGGCGAAGTCATACTGTCGCTGGAGCGCATGACCAAAATCGAAGAATTCGATGCCGAGGGCCGCACCATGACGGCCGAGGCAGGCGTGGTTCTGCAAACCGCCCACGAATACGCCGAGGAGCGCGGTTTCATGCTGCCGCTGGACCTGGGCGCGCGCGGTTCGGCCACCATCGGCGGCGTGATTTCCACCAACGCGGGCGGCGTGCGCGTCATCCGTTACGGCATGATGCGCGAGAGTGTTTTGGGCCTGGAGGCCGTGCTGGCCGACGGCACGGTCATCTCATCCATGAACAAGATGCTGAAGAACAACGCCGGTTACGACGTGAAGCATCTGTTCATCGGCAGCGAAGGCACGCTGGGAATCGTTACGCGCGCGGTGTGCCGCTTGCGCCCCAAGCCCAAGAGCGTGAATACGGCGTTCGCCAGTTTGGCCACCTTCGAGAATACAGTGTCGTTCCTGGGGTACTTGGAGTCCGAACTGGGCGGAGCGCTGGGCAGTTTCGAGGTCATGTGGGGCGCTTATGATGCCTTCGTGCGCAAGAAGTGCCCCTCGTTGCGCCCGCCGCTGCCCGCAGGTCAGGCGTTTTATGTGCTGTTGGAAACGCTGGGCAACGCACCGGATAGGGATGCCGATACCCTGCAGGAGATTCTGGCCGCAGCGATGGAGAAAGGGCTGGTCGCCGATGCGGCCCTGGCGCAGTCCGAGCAGCAGCGCGCCGCCTTCTGGGCGGTGCGCGAAAACGCAGGCGAGGGGTTCCGTAAATTGGGTCCTTTGTGCACTTTCGATGTGTCCATGCCCATCCGGTCCATGGGCGACTTCGCCATACGTGTGAAGAAAGGCATCGACGCCAAGTACGCCGATGCAACGACCTTGGTGCTGGGCCACATGGGCGACGGCAATCTGCACGTGGTGGCGGCCGTCGGTTCGGGTACGCCCGAAGCGCATAAAAATGTGAACGACATTGTCTACGGCGTCATCCGCGACCTGGGTGGGTCCATCTCGGCGGAGCACGGCATCGGTGTCGAGAAAAAGAATTACCTGTCCTGGTCGCGCACGCCCGAGGAAATCGGGCTGATGCGCACGCTGAAAACCACGCTGGACCCTAAGGGAATCCTCAACCCCGGCAAGGTGCTGTGAGGACGTTATAACGAATGTTATAACGTGTTTTGAGCTTGCTGCCACAATGCGGAGTGGTAAAATCGGACCGCATAGGCAGGGTAGTAGTAGTCATGGTTGTTTCACTCAAACTCCGCGCAATCGGCAACTCGGTCGGCGTCGTGCTGCCCAAGGACGTACTCAGCCGTTTGCGCGTTCAGAAGGGCGACACGATTTACCTGACAGAAGCACAGGATGGCTTCCGCATCACCGTGGGCGACCCTGACTTCGAACGCCAAATGCAAATCGCTGAAGGCATTATGAACAAGTATCGTAATGCCTTGCGCGAGTTGGCCAAATGAATGAGTGGAACTGGCTGACCAAAGCAGCCGTTCTTCTGATTCATGACCTCCAACTCTCCATACATGGCGGATTACCCGGCGTGCGCGACGAGGCCTTGCTCGAATCTGCGCTCGCACGCCCACAAAACTTGGCGGCCTATGGCTCGCCCGATGCGGCAGAGCTTGCGGCCTCGTATGCGTTCGGGATTGCACGGAACCACCCGTTCGTTGATGGCAACAAGCGCACGGCCTTCGTCGCGGCCATGACTTTTCTAGGCGACAACACGAAGCCCCCCTTTTTTGAAGAGTCTGATGTGGTCGCGACTGTTTTGCGTCTCGCTGCGGGTGAACTGAGCGAGACGGAACTGGCGGCGTGGTTCAGGGCCAATACGCAAACAGGCCTGCATGAAGAGGCGGCTGCTTACAGAGCCGGTCCGGGCCGCAAGCAGCGAAAGAAGAGAACCGCGAAAAGGAGGCGCGAGCCCGTGCGTGCGGTCAAAGCGCGCGGCAAGGCTAAAGCCACGGCGAAAGTTAAAACAAAAGCTAAATCGAAGCCGAAAAAACCAAAGAAAAAAGCTTAAGGCTTATTCCTGGTCAGCTTCGCCGAGCGGCAGGCAACTCATGACCCGGCGCATGGCGGCGTTCTTGAACGGCGGCGGCTTGCCTGCCAGCCCCGTCAGGCCCAGTACTTCGCCCTTGCAGTTGTCGCGCGCCTTGGGTTCTTCGGGCGTGCCGCGGTAGGTGTAGGTAATCCGCTCGCTGGTGGCATCGATCACATCGCGGCAGACAAAAAACAGGTCGCGCGTGGGGCAGCGGTCTTCCGACGGAATACGCCCCGACAGCACGCATTGTTCTTCAAGCTTCGTGGTCATGTCCTGATTGGCGTACATGTTACCTTCCTGATCCAGCACGCCGGTTTCGGTGCAGGTCATGTCCGCGTCGCCTTCGGCGGGCGGAATGTCCGAGCTTTCTTCGCGCAAATTTCCTTCGCGGCGGTTTTTGCTCATTTCCGCGACGACGGTATTGAGATTGTTGGTCTTGGCGTCTTCCACCTGATCGTCGCGGTTCTGCCGCGCGGCGG
>JAEUKM010000078.1 GCA_016793085.1 Rhodospirillaceae bacterium | reverse complement strand
GCAAGTCTTTGGTGGCGGCATAGACCGCTTTCTGACGCTGGCTGGCAACGGCATTGGCCGCGAACATGTCCTGCAAATCTTCCGACGGCCGCAGGAAGACGTGGCCCGCGCTGGCATCCAGCGCCAAGAGATCGAACGCATCGATACGCGCTAGCGCCCCCTGCACTTGGGCTAATACTGGAATATCCAAAGCCTTGGCCACGACGACCGCGTGCATGGTGGGCGAGCCCTCTTCCATGATCAGGCCTTTGATCTTCTTGCGGTCGTAATCCAAGAGTTCCGTGGGGCCCAGGCTGCGGCAGACAAGTATCGCGTTATCGGGCAGTTCGGTGCGCATGCCCCCGCCCGCGAGGATTTGCAAGAGGCGGTTGGCGAGATCATCCAAATCCTGCGCGCGTTCGCGGAACATGGGCTCGGTCATCTGCATCATGCGCACGCGCGTATCGTCGCTGACCTTCTGCACCGCCGCTTCCGCCGTCAGGCCGGAGTTGATGGCATCGCCGATGCGGCTGATCCAGCCGCGGTCGTCGGCGAACATGCGGTAGACTTCCAGGATATCGCTGAAGCCCGTGATATCGCCGCGGGAAGAATCGATCAACGCATCGACATCGCGACGCAGGGTGTTCAGCGCATTCTCCAGCCGCGTGTGTTCCACCGCCGGGTCGTCCGACACCAGCCGCCCGATGCGCACATGGCTTTTATGCATGACGGCCTGGCCCAGCCCCAGGCCCGCGTTCAGGCTGACGCCGCTGAGGCGTACCGGCAGCAGCGCGTTGCCTTCGGCTTGAAAAAGCTCTTCGCGTTTGACGATCTGGGCGGCCGAGGTCAGCTCGGCGATGACCATGGCCACCGTCTCGAGCATTTCCACTTCCCAGTCGTTGAAGGGCCGCTCGTCCTTGGTTTGGACCGCCAGCACGCCGATGACGCGGCCCGCCTGGATCATCGGCACGCCCATCAGCGAACGGAAAAAGTCTTCGCCGGTTTCAGGGCGGTACACGAAAGCCGGGTGCGACCAGGCATCGGCCAGTGAAACCGAGCGCGCGTGCGCCGCGATTTCCCCGATCAACCCTTCGCCGACACGCAGGCGCGTCAAGTGAACGGCGCGCTGCGACAGACCGAAGGTGGCGAACAGTTCCAGCACCTCGCCCGCGCGCATGATGTAGCACGAGCACACATCGGCTTTTAAATCCTTGGCGATCAGGGCGACGAGTTTGTCCAGACGCTCCTGAACCGACCCCATCCCCGCCATCACGTCGCGCAGGCGCGACAGCATCTGGCGGAGATCGACGGCGCTGAAGGAGGTCATGGTCTGGATCGGGCTTGGAAAACGCTGGCGGCTTGTTCGAGAATTTCAGCGAAAATTTCAATCACCGGCTGCTCTTTGGTGACAAGGCCAACACTTTGGCCCGCCATCACCGATCCGTGCTCGACGTCGCCGTCGATCACCGCCCGGCGCAAAGCCCCGGCCCAGAAATGCTCGATCTCAAGCTGGGCCGCAGCGGCATCCAGTTCGCCCGCGTCGAACTTGGCGATCACCTCGCGCTGCTTGTCCATGAAGTTCTCGACGCCCTTGTTCACCAGGGCGCGCACCGGGATCACCGGGAAACGCTTGTCGAGCTGCACGCTGGGCATGGCATCGCGCGCGCTGGCGCGGATGAAAGCCTTTTTGAAATTGGGGTGCGCCACACACTCGACGGCGCAGACAAAGCGCGTGCCCATCTGCACGCCGCTGGCGCCCATTTCCAGAAACGAGACGACCGCGTCGCCGCGCGCAATGCCGCCCGCGACAAAAACGGGAACATCGCGCACGCCGGGCAGGATTTCCTGCGCCAGCACGGCCGTGGACACAGGCCCGATATGTCCGCCCGCCTCGCTGCCCTCGATGACGATGGCATCCGCCCCCAGTTTGATGAACCGCTTGGCCAGAACCAGCGCGGGCGCGAAGCACATCAGCTTGGCCCCGCCCTCTTTCACACGCTTGATGGCCTCGGCCGGCGGAATGCCGCCCGCCAGCACCACATGGCTGACCTTGTTGGCGATGCAAACATCGACCAAGTCCAAAAGCATAGGATGCAGCGTGATCAGGTTCACGCCGAAGGGCTTGCTGGTCAGCTTCTGCGTGGCCTTGATTTCGGCGTCCAGCAGCGCGGGCGTCATGGAACCGCAGGCAATGACGCCGAAGCCGCCCGCGTTGGAGATGGCCGATACCAGGTTGCGTTCCGACACCCAGGTCATGGCCCCGCCCATGATGACGATGGGGCAGCCCAGGAAGTCGGCGCCGCGCTTCCACAGGCGCGCAAGCTCGGGCGGCACGGTGAGCGGTGCGGTCGTCACTTTCGATTGTACCGCAGCTTCGGCCATAGCCCCTCTGGAAGTGGTTGCGGTTTAGGCGGCGTCGAGATTGTAAGCAGTATGCAACGCGCGCAAGGCCAGTTCAGTATATTCCTCGGCGATCAGCACGCTAACCTTAATCTCGGACGTCGAGATCACCTGAATATTGATGCCTTTTTCAGCAAGGGTGCTGAACATTTTCTGGGCAACGCCGGCATGGCTGCGCATGCCGATGCCGATGACCGACACCTTCACCACGTTCTTGTCGGTGTTCAGCGCCTTGAAGGGGATCTTCAGTTTCTCTTTGATGACATTGGCCGCGCGCTCCAGGTCGGCCTTGCCCACCGTGAACGTCATGTCGGTCGTCTTGCCGTCCTGGCTGACGTTCTGGACAATCATGTCGACGTTGATATTGGCGTCGGACAAGGGCCCGAAAATGTTGGCCGCCACGCCGGGCTGGTCGCTTACGCCGACCAGGGTGACCTTCGCTTCATCGCGGCTGTAGGCAATGCCGCTGACCAGTTCTTGTTCCACGATCTCTTCCTCGTCACAGACCAATGTTCCAGGGGCATCCGAAAAGCTGGAGAGTACCTGCACGCGCACGCGGTGCTTCATGGCCATCTCGACCGAGCGCGTTTGCAAGACTTTGGCTCCTTGGGAAGCCATCTCCAACATTTCTTCGTATGTTACCTTTTCCAGCTTCTTCGCCGTCTTCACGATGCGCGGGTCGGTCGTATAGACGCCGTCCACATCGGTATAGATGTCGCAGCGGTCGGCCTTCAGCGCAGCCGCCAAGGCAACAGCGGTCGTATCGGACCCGCCGCGGCCCAGCGTGGTGATGCGGTTGTCGGGACCCAAGCCCTGGAAGCCCGCCACCACGGGCACCTGGCCCTTTTCCATGCGACGGATCAGTTCCTCGCCCTTGATCTCGATAATGCGCGCCTTGCCGTGCGCGTCATCGGAAATAATCGGGATCTGCCAGCCCTGCCACGAGCGCGCTTCC
>JAEUKM010000280.1 GCA_016793085.1 Rhodospirillaceae bacterium | reverse complement strand
TTGACCCAATCCGTAGCAAGCTCAATCAGCTTATCAGTATCGTCATGGATAATATGTGCACTTGGACTATCCAAGTACCAACGCCCACTACTCATAATTCTCACTGACAAACTTATCGAGCAGCCGCACCCCATACCCGGTTGAGCCGGGGGCGGCCAAAGCAGTCCCCTTCTCGTTCCAGACCACACCCGCGATGTCGAGGTGCGCCCAGGGCGTATCCTTGATGAAGCGTTGCAGGAACTGTGCGGCGGTGATGGAGCCGGCGCGCCCGCCGCCGATATTTTTCATGTCGGCGATGAGTGATTTCAAATCGCGGTCGTATTCATCGCCCATGGGGAAGCGCCACAGCCGCTCGCCCACGGCTTGCCCGGCCTTGGTCAGTTTCTCGGCCAGTTCGTCGTTGTTGGAGAAGAGGCCCGCGTAGTGTTCCGACAAGGCCTGGATGATGGCGCCCGTGAGGGTGGCAAGATCGACAATGGCACGGGGCTGGTACTTCTGCTGCACGTAAGTGAGCACATCGCACAGCACCAGGCGCCCCTCGGCGTCGGTGTTTTGAACTTCTATTGTTTGGCCCGACATGGAGGTGACCACATCGCCGGGGCGTTGCGCGCCCGCGTCGGGCATGTTCTCCACCAGCCCGCAGAGACCCACCACATGTGCCGTGGACTTGCGGCGGGCAATGGCGCGCATGGCGCCCACCACCGCGCCCGCACCCGCCATATCCCACTTCATGTCCCACATGCCGGCACCCGGTTTCAGGCTGATGCCCCCGGAATCGAAGCACACGCCCTTGCCGACGAGGGCGAGCGGTTTTGAATTCTTATCCTTGCCGCCGTTCCAGTGCATCACCAGCAATTTGGACTCGCGCAAACTGCCCTGCCCTACGCCCAGCAATGCGCCCATGCCCAGCTTGGTCATCTCCTTCACGCCCAGCACCTCGACCTTGATGCCGTCTTTCGCCAGCTCCTTGGCGGCGGCGGCAAAGCTTTCGGGGTAGATCACGTTGGGCGGCTCGGACACCAGATTGCGCGTGAAGAATACGCCGTCGGCAATGGCTTCCAGCGGCGCATATTTTTTCTTGGCGGCAGCGGGGTCATCGGAAAGCAGCGCCAGGGCTTTCAGCTTGGGCTTGGCGTCCTTGCCTTCCTTGGTGCGGTACTTGTCGAAGCGGTACGATTTCAGCTTGGCCCCCGAGGCCAGCCGCGCCGCAGTGGTGGCCGGGTCGGGCACACCTTCCACGATCACGCTGGCCGTCTCGTCGGATTTCAGGTGGTCGTACAGCACCGCGCCCGTTTTTTCGGCCGCGGCAGCGTCAAAGGTTTTCACGTCGCCCACGCCCACGATCAGCACGCGCTTCAGTTTCCCGCCGCCACTGCCCGAGATCGGGGCGGGCACGGTGAGCAGCGTGTCGCGCTTGGCCTTGAACTCGGCGGCGGCGATGGCGCGGCTTAGGGCCCCCTTGGCCTTGCGGTCCAGCTGGGCCGCGAGCTTGCCGAGCTTGGCCGCAGTTCCTCCGCTTGCGGGAAGCACAACCACGGCAGTGCCGGCGGCGGGCAGGCTTAAGGCGGCGAAGGAGATTTTCATGAAAGCGGTGTCCTTGGAAAAAGCGGTTTTGCCGGGCTTAAAATAGCAGGCGGACGGCTTGAATCAGAAGGCCCAAATCAAGAGGGCGCGGCTTCTGGAAAACGCATGAAACCGCGGGCCAAAGGCCGTGGACTTCTGGCGCTTGCGCGCTATGTTGAACCATATTTCCGCACAAGGCTGAAAGGCGCCGCGATGGGTAATTTCGGGATAGGACAGGCCATCCGCCGGGTCGAGGATCAGCGCTTCCTGACCGGCGCCGGGCAATATACCGACGACGTGAACCTGCCCGGCCAGGCGTACCTGGTCATTCTGCATTCGCCCCATGCCCACGCGGATATTGTCAGCATCGACACCACCGCCGCCAAGGCCGCCCCCGGTGTCGTGGGCGTGCTGACGCAGGCCGATCTGGATGCCCTGAAGGTAGGAGACATCCTCAACCTCGCTGCCCCGCCCGACATGAACGGCAAAAAATTGGAAGTTCCTTCCCGACCGGCGCTGGCGCGCGGCCGCGTGCGTTACGTGGGCGAGCCCGTGGCCGCCGTAGTGGCCGAGACCCTGTTGCAGGCCAAGGACGCGGCCGAACTGATCGAGGTGGAGTACGCTGAGTTACCCGCCGTGGCCGACTTGGCCGCCGCCGTTGCGGCAGGCGCACCCGTGGTGCACCCAGCCGAAGCGGCTGGTAATGTCTGGACGCACTGGCAGTTAGGCGACAAGGCCGCGACGGAAGCCGCCTTCACCAAGGCCCACAAGGTTGTGAGTGTGGACCTCATCAACAACCGCATCGCGCCCACGGCCATGGAGCCGCGCGCGGCCCTTGCCGAATACGACCCCAAGACCGAGCGCTACACGCTCACTACCGGCACGCAAGGCGGGCACAAAATCCGCGATTGGTTCAGTAAGAACATTCTCAACATCCCGGCGGACAAGGTGCGCGTGATCACGCCCGACGTGGGCGGCGCGTTCGGGATGAAGAACTTTCTGTTCAACGAGCCCATCGCCTGCATGGTGGCGGCAAGAATGTTCGGCCGCCCCGTGAAGTGGACGGCCGACCGGGCCGGAAGTTTCCTGAACGACGTGCACGGCCGCGACCAGGTGAACCACGCCGAACTGGCGCTGGATAAAGATGGAACGTTCCTGGGCTTGCGCGTCTCGTCGCTGGGTAACGTCGGCGCGTATTTGTCGCAGTATGGTGCGGCCATTCCCACCATGGCGGGCTGCGCCATGCTGACGGGGGCCTACCGCACGCCTGCCGCGTACGTGGATGTGAAAGTGGTGTTCACCAACACCACGCCCGTCGACGCCTACCGGGGTGCGGGGCGGCCCGAAGCGGCCTACGTGATGGAGCGGTTGGTGGACAAGGCCGCGCGGGAGATGGGGGTTCCGGCCAGCGAATTGCGCCGCAAGAATTTCATCCGGCCCGAGGAGTTCCCGTTCAAGACCGCGCTGGGCCACAAGTTCGATTCCGGGCGTTACGCCGACCTGATGGACGCGGCCTATAAGCGCGGCGATGTTGCAGGGTTTGAAGCGCGCCGCACCGAAAGCAAGAAGCGCGGCAAGCTGCGCGGGCTCGGCACCTCGTACTACGTGGAAGCGTGCGCGGGCGGCGCAGGCGAACAGCCGCACCTGAAGTTCGACGCCAACGGCAAACTCACCATCCTGATCGGCACGCAGGACAACGGCCAGGGTCACCGCACGGTCTATGCCCAGATCGCGGCGGACGCTTTTAATATGCCCATCGAGAACATCACGGTCATTCAGGGCGATACGGACCTTGTACCCACGGGTGTCGGCACGGGCGGCTCGCGCTCTATCCCCATCGGCGGCAGTGCGGTGAAGCAGACCGTGATGAAGATGATCGAGAACGGCAAGGCCGTCGCCTCGAACCTGCTGGAAGCCGCTGCAGAAGATATCGTGTTCGAGGATGGGGCCTTCAAGATCGCGGGCACAGACCGTAAAGCCAGCTTGCAGGACGTGGTGAAAGCGTCCTTCGACGCCACGAAGCGCGGGTCCAACCAGCAGCCCGGCCTTTATGCCGCCGAAAACTACGCGCCCACGGGGGCGACTTTCCCGAACGGCTGCCACGTCTGCGAAATCGAGATCGACGAAGACACCGGCGTGCTGGAGTTCGTGAACTACACGATCCAGGACGACCTGGGCTACGCGATGAATCCATTACTCATGGAAGGCCAAATTTTGGGCGGCGCGGTGCAGGGCCTCGGGCAATGCCTGTTCGAGCACGCGGTATACGATCAGGACAGTGGCCAGCTCATGACCGGTTCGTTCATGGACTACACCATGCCGCGCGCCGACAACACGCCGCGCTTTCATTTCGCCTATACCGAAGTCCCCTCGCCCCACAACGCGCTGGGCATTAAGGGCGCCGGCGAAGCGGGCACCATCGGCGCCACACCCGCCGTGGCCAATGCCGTGATCGATGCGTTGACGCCCTTGGGCATCACGCACATCGACATGCCCATGACGTCTTTGAAAATCTGGCAGGCCATTCAGGCGGCAAAAGCCGCGAAAGCCGCCTAGGGTTCGGATGGCGTGAGCAGCGCGACGACGGTTGACTTTGACACCCTGAACGCCTGGGCGACCCGGCTGGGCGACACCGCGCGCGCGGCGGGGGCCGCCATCATGGAGGTGTACCGCACCGACTTCCAGGTGATGGAAAAGACCGACGCCTCGCCCGTCACCATCGCCGACCAGCGCGCGGAAGCCATCATCCTCGCCGATCTGAAGAAACTTAAGCCTGCCTTTCCCATCGTCGCTGAAGAGGACGTGGCCGCCCATGGTTTTCCGGAATTCGCGGGCAACTCGTTCTGGCTGGTGGACGCACTGGACGGCACCAAGGACTTCATCAAGAAGGGCGACGAGTTCACGGTGAACATCGCCTTTGTGCAGAACGGCATCCCCGTTTTAGGCATCATCTACATTCCGGTGCGCGCGGCTTTATATATAGGCGTGAACGGCCCTGCCGGTCAGGCCCGCGCCGAAAGCTCGATCAATGGAAACACGCGCGCGCTCAAATGCCGCCCGCGCCCGGCCAAAGTTGTGGTGGCAGGCTCGAAGTCGCACGAGACCAGCGAGAACATGAAGAAATTCCTGGCCGCGCATGACGTAGCCGAACGCATCAAGATGTCGTCGTCGGTGAAGTTCTGCATGGTGGCTGAGGGCCGCGTCGACCTGTACCCGCGCTTCGGGCCCACCAGTGAATGGGATACGGCAGCAGGCCACGCCATCGTGCGTGCCGCCGGGGGCCGCGTGCACGACCAGACCGGCGTGGAACTGCAATACAAGAAGCCCAAGTACATCAACGGGCGTTTCCTAGTGGAAAGCCTGTCGGTTGAGGGCTCCTCACAAGAATCGCCATGAGCATCGTTTCGCCCAGCCCCGAAATCATTGCCGAGGCCGCGCGGTTCTTGCGCGGCGGCGACCTGGTGGCATTCCCGACCGAAACGGTCTACGGCCTCGGCGGCGACGCCACGCAGGATTCGGCGGTCGAGAAAATCTACGCCGCCAAAGGCAGACCGTCGTTGAACCCGCTGATCGTGCACGTGGGCGGGCGCGAGTGGGTGGCGGGCATCGCCGAACCCGATGGGCGCTTCGACAAGCTGGCCCGCGTGTTCTGGCCGGGGCCGTTGACGTTGGTGATGCGGCGGCGCGCGGACTCGCCCATCTCGAAAATCGTTTCCGCCGGGCGCGACACCGTGGCGGTGCGCATGCCCGATCATCCGGTAGCGCGCGACATTCTCCTGGCCGTGAAACGCCCGCTGGCGGCCCCCAGCGCCAACACATCGGGCAAGGTGAGCCCCACGCGCGCCGAGCATGTCCATGATGGGCTGATCCATCCGCCGCGCCTGGTCATCGACGGCGGGGCCTGCCGCGTGGGCCTGGAGTCCACCGTGCTGGATTTGACCCAACACATCCCTGTGATCCTGCGGCCCGGTTCCATCTCGCGCGAGCAGTTGGAAGCGGCCATCGGCGAAGTGCGCGAAGGGCTGGACGACGCCACAGCGCCCAAGGCCCCCGGGGCGCTGCTCAGTCACTACGCGCCCGGCCTGCCGCTGCGCCTGAATGCGGCCAACCCAGAGCCCGGCGAATGCTTTATCGGCTTCGGCCCCGTCAGCGGCGCTTACAATTTAAGCCCGGCCGGTAACCTGGATGAGGCGGCGGCCAACCTGTTTGCGCTGCTGCGCCAGGCCGACAACCTCAACCTATATAAAGCCATCGCGGTGGCCCCTGTGCCGCAAACCGGCATAGGTGTCGCGATCAATGACCGCTTGCGCCGGGCCGCCGCCCCGCGTAACACCGGCTGAAATTCAACCAGCTCGTTCAAAGCCATGCCGCTCGACCAGACCTTACGCACCCAGCTTATCGATATCGTCGGCGCCAAGGCGGCCATTTCCGATGCGGCGGAGATGGAGCCTTACCTGCACGAGGAGCGCGGCCTTTATCACGGCAAGGCGGCCCTGGTGCTGCGCCCGGGGTCCACTGATGAAGTCGCCGCCATCGTGAAGGCTTGTTCATCGCGCAATGTGAAGGTGATCCCGCAAGGGGGCAACACCGGCTTGTGCGGCGGGGCAGTGGCCAGCGACGATGTCGCGCACGTCATCGTCAACCTGGGCCGCATGAACAAGGTGCGCAGGCTGGACGCCACCAACTACACCATCACTGTCGATGCGGGCTGTATTCTCGCTGACATTCAGCGCGCAGCGACTGATAAAGACTGTCTGTTCCCCTTAAGCCTCGCCGCCGAAGGTTCTTGCCAGATCGGCGGCAACCTCGCCACCAACGCCGGGGGCATCAACGTGCTGCGTTATGGCAACACGCGCGACCTGGTGCTGGGCCTGGAAGTGGTACTACCCGACGGGCGCGTCTGGAACGGCCTGCGGGCGCTGGGCAAGGACAACACCGGCTACGCGCTCCGTCACCTGTTCGTGGGCGCGGAAGGCACGCTGGGCATCATCACGGCGGCGGTCTTGAAGCTGTACCCGCGCCCGAAGGAAACCGCGACCGCCCTGTGTGCCCTGCGCGATCTTGAGTGTGTCACCGATCTTCTCAGCCGCGCGCGCGCCATTTCGGGCGACAGTGTGACCGCCTTCGAACTGCTTCCGCGCATCGGCCTTGAAATGTGCGCCAAGCACATCGCCGGATGCACGGACCCTTTTAGCGACAAGCACGACTGGTACGTGCTGATCGAGTTCTCCACCTCGCGGCCGAATTCCGGCATCCGCGCCATCTTCGACACGCTGCTCGAAAGCGCTTTCGAGGACGGCATTGTGACGGATGCGGTGGTGGCCGAAAGCCTGGAGCAGGCCAAGGGCCTGTGGCGCATCCGCGAGTCATTGCCCGAGGCGCAGAAGTACGAAGGCGGCAGCATCAAGCATGACGTTTCGGTGCCGGTGTCAGATGTGCCGCGCTTCATCGCCGAGGCCGCCCAGGCCGTGACCGCGCAGTTCCCCGGCTGCCGCCCTGTTCCATTTGGCCATGTCGGCGACGGCAACGTGCATTTCAACGTCTCTCAGCCGCCTGGCATGGACAAGAACGCCTACATCGACCAGTGGGAAGCCATGAACCGCGTGGTGCATGACCTGGTGGCGGGCCTCAACGGCTCGATCTCGGCCGAGCACGGCATCGGCCTGCTCAAGGTCGAGGAGATGAAGCACTACAAGGATCCGGTCGAACTGGACCTGATGCGCAAACTGAAAGCTGCGCTCGACCCCGCCAACCTGATGAACCCCGGCAAGGTTGTGGACTAAAGCCCCACCTTAAAGCCGCGCGCCCAGTGGGCTGTTCATCACCACGTGCAACGCAATCAGCACTACCAGCGCCAGCATGGCCGTAAAGTGCACCTTGCGCGTGGCCGCACTGCCCGGCCCGAAGCGGTTGAGTTTCAGGCCCAGCGCCACCTGCACCGCCAGCACACCCAAAGCCACAGTCGCGAGCGTCAGGCCCACGCCGTCCGCGCCGCGCATGAGCTCGGGCCGCATGGAGGCGGCCACATGCACCAGGGTCGCCG
Source organism: Rhodospirillaceae bacterium (assembly GCA_016793085.1). Taxonomy (GTDB): domain Bacteria; phylum Pseudomonadota; class Alphaproteobacteria; order Rhodospirillales; family Rhodospirillaceae. The sequence continues at coordinate 1,673 of JAEUKM010000280.1, read as the reverse complement.
TCAGCACCGCAAATCCGATCCAGACATGGGCCTGCATGCGCCCGATGTAGCGCCCGCCCGCGCTCCCGCGCGCCGGCCGCAGCGCATAAGCCAGGATGACGGTGGCGATGATCATGAAAGCCGCGGCCCAGCCGCTGCTGCTTGTCAGCATGAATGCGCTCATGGCGGCGGTCCTTAACTTGGCGGGTTTTCGAGTTTGACGTTGGGTGTCAGAATGACGATGCGGTCAGCGGCGACCGTTTCGCCTTCTTGTGCCCCGCGCACGTGCACGATGGCGCCCACATGCAGGTCGGCGGGCACGCCCATCACATACGGCGTTTCCGCGAACACGCGGAATTTCAACGTGTCATTGGTCCGCAGGTAGACAGCGCCTGCCTTGACGGCGACGCGGCCCACATAAACGCCGTCGTCAGCCTCGACCACTTCGACCACCTGCTCGATGAGGGCACCGGCGGCTTGAGAAGCTGGCGCTTGGGTTTTGGCGGCGGACGCCGACATGGAGGCGCGGCTTAAGTCCGCCGCTCCGTATCCAAGTGCAAGAGACACCAACACCACGGCCCCGGCAACAGCCAAGCTCCAGGCGCGGGCAGAGGCAGTATCGGGCGCAGCGGTCATGTCAAAAATCCTTCGGCCGGTTTAGGGCACTATAGTCAATCTGGACTATACAATAAAGTCCATATTGACTATAAAGCTGGACGGCTGAGCCCGAACCCGGCCAAGAGGTGCTGTCATGCTGAAATGGACCAGTTGGATTTTGCAGGCCCTGGTGGCCGCCAATGCCCTGATGCACGCGGGCGTCATGGCGCGGCCCATGGGCCCCATGGCCGATCAGTTCGGCGTGTTCCCCACGCCGGTGCGTCTTTTGATCGCGCTGATCTACGCCGTCTGCGCCGTGGGTCTGGTCGTGCCCGACTTCATCCGCAAGGCACAGCTTGTCACCACGGCTGCGCTGGCGCTCGCCGTCACGGCCGCCGTGGAAGCGGGCATGTTCTTCGTCCTGGAACGGCCCATGGCGGGGGGCTCGCGCGCCTCCATCGTCGTCATACTGCTGATCCTGGTGCTGGTGCGCCGTAAGATGCAAACGCGCAGCGTAACTTAAGGCCGCGCACCAAGATGCCGACCCGCAAATCTGCCGCCAAACCCGCCTACCGTTCGGCCTCGCAGGCCGCGCGCACGCTGATGGTGCTGGGCCTTTTGCAGCGCGGGCCCATGCATGGCTATGAACTCTACCGCATCATCGTCGCGCACGGCGCGCTGTATGCCGACTTCAAGAAACCCACGCTGTACCACCTGCTGGAACGCCTGGCCGAAGACGGCGCGGTGAAGGTTACCAGCCAGGCGGGCGCACGCGGACGGCGCGGCGAACGGCTGGTTTACGCGTTGACGGCCGCCGGACGGCGCATATTCATGGACCTGTTGCGCGACACCCTCGGCGCCTATCAGCCGGTCCAGAGTGGTCTGGACGTGGCGATCGTGTTCATGGCGCGCCTGCCGCCCGCCGATGCAATCGCGCTGCTGACGGCACGGCGTGCAGCAGTGCTGGCGCGCCGGGCGCTGATCGCCGGCGAAGGCCGCCCGCCCCCGCCGCCCGAACGCGCCGCAGCCGCAAGCCTTGCGGCCGGTCATGCATTGGGCCTGATCGACGCTGAACTGGACTGGATCGCCAAGACCAC
>JAEUKM010000278.1 GCA_016793085.1 Rhodospirillaceae bacterium | reverse complement strand
ACGTGATGCATGAGCGCCTATTACGCCCGGCCATGGTGATCGTTTCGCGCGGCGGGCCCAAGCGCGAGGCGGCCAAGTCTGAAGCGCCCAGCGCTCAGGGCAGCGTGAACACCACGGCGTAGATTGTGGCGTAGATTGTTTTAAGATTTAAAGTCTGCTTGAGCATCACCGCGGGGCCGTGCAACATCGGCCCCGTTCTTTTTCGAGGGAGCCTTCACCATGCGCATGATCACAGCCACTCTTGTTCTTGGCGGTGCGTTCGCCGCATCAGTTGCGTTCGCGCAAACCTTCGAGCAGACGCCGGGCACCAAGGTGAAGATCGACGCTGCCGCGCTGCCGCAGCCCTATGCGCCGCCCAGCCCCGCCAATCCCAGCCGCAATGTGCCGCGCCCCGCAGGCGCCAGCCCCAAGGTTCCGGCGGGCTTCACAGTCAACATTTTCGCCGAAGGCCTGGGCGATGCGCGCAACTTGCTGGTGGCGCCCAACGGCGACGTGTTCGTGGCCGAGCAGGGGGCGAACAAGGTATCGCTGCTGCGTGACGCCGACGGCGACGGCAAAGCCGAGCGCAGCGAAGTGTTCGCCGATGGCTTCTCGCAACCGTTCGGATTGGACTTCATCAAAGACGCGCTGCTGGTGGGAGACACCACGGCGGTGTGGCGCTTGCGCTATCGTCCGGGCGATCTGAAGGCCGGCGGCAAGCAGCAACTGACCAAGGACGGCGCCTTGGCCGATCCGTCCGGCCACTCCACCCGCGCTGTCGCGGTGCATCCCGATGGATCGAAGTTCTATGTGGCCGTGGGCTCGCGCGGCAACATCAACGAAGAGCCCGAGCCGCGCGCGACCATCCAGGAATTCAAGATCGACGGCCAAACTGGGATGGCAGTGGGTCAGCGCACATTCGCGGCCGGATTGCGCAATGCCGTGGGGACCGCTTTCTATCCCGGCACCACCGATCTTTACACGGTCGTGAACGAACGCGACGGCGTGGGCGATGAACTGGTGCCCGACTACCTGACCAAGGTGAAAGACGGCGGCTTCTACGGCTGGCCCTACAGCTACATCGGCAAGAATCCGCAGCGCGATCCCTCGGGCCAAAAGCCCAACCTCGATTTCGCCAGCAAGCGGCCTGATCTGGTTGAAAAAGCCCTCGTGCCCGACACGCTGTTCCGCTCGCACTCGGCCCCGGTGGGCTTAGCATTCTCCACCGGCAAGTCGTTTCCGCCCGAATACCAGGGCGGTGCGTTCGTGGGCCTGCGCGGGTCGTGGAACGCCGCCCAGCCGCGCGGGTATCACGTGGCCTATGTGCCGTTCGTGAACGGAAAGGCCGCCGATTATTACATCGTCTTCGCATCGGGCTTCTGGACCGGCGGCGAAAACAAGGCCGAAACCTGGGGCCGGCCTTCGGGCGTGGCCGTGGCCAAGGATGGAAGTCTTTTAATCGCCGATGACGTGGGCAACCTTGTCTGGCGCGTGGCTTACACGGGGAACAAGTAATGTCAGGTGCGCCTAAGCCCACGCCGGCCAGCCCGGCCGCCATCGCGGCGTTCCTGGCCCGTGCCCGCAATGTGCTGCCCGCCGAGCATATCGGCGAAACGGCGCGGTACCGCTGTATCGGCATGAACGCCGACACGGCGAATTTGATTCTCAACGTCATTGCCGCGGGCGACAAGGTGGGCACTTTCTCGCCCGTCTGGCTGCACGAGAAGAAACCGGAAACCCGGCCCTACATCGCCGACCTGGTGGCGCTATGCGATTTTGCGGGCGTGCCCAAAATCCTTGTCACCACCACCCGGCTGGACCTGGTGACGTGGCGCGACATCGGGCTTGAGCATACGGCCATCGACGGGCCCAGCGTGCGCGCGTTAGAGGTCTGGCGGCCCATGCACTGGAAGCTGTGGACGGCGCAACTGGCCGAGGTGGGTGTCACGTCGGACGAAGACATGCCCATCTGCGTGGAACGCTTCCGCGTGCTGCACAAGGAAGTCTAAGCATACTGTGAACGACATCCGCCTTCTGACACCTGCCGATCTTCCGGCGCTGGATGCGTTCCTGGCGACAGCGCCGGCCTCGAACATGATTATGCGCTCGAACCTGAAGAACGCAGGCCTTGTCGACGGACCGAAGCCCTATCAGGGCGCTTACGCGGCGATTTTCAAGAACGGCGCCATCATCGCCGCCGCCGCGCACTACTGGACCAACAACATCATTCTATTTGCGCCCACCGGCGCGGGCGAGTTGGCGGAATTCCTGCATCGTCACACGCAGCGTCCGGTTATGGGGTTGATCGGCCCCTGGAACGACAGCATCACCGCACTCGATCATCTGGGCGTGCGCCACCGCACCATCGACAAGCCGCCGCATCAGGAAATTCTCTATGAATTGAAACTCGTCGACCTGGTAGTACCGGCAAACCTGGCCGACGGTTCCGTCAACTACAGACCGGCGACGCCGGATGATGCCGAGACACTGATCGGCTGGCGCATCGACTATGAGGTCGAAACCATCCGTTACGAACGCACCGCGGCTCTTGAGGCTCGCGTGCGTGAAACTATGGCGCGCACGATCGCCGGCAAGGACTGGTGGGTTGCGACCGTGAACGGTACGCCGGTGGCCATGAGCAGTTTCAATGCGCGGCTGTCGGGGATGGTGCAGGTGGGCGGCGTGCACACACCAAAACACCTGCGTGGGCGCGGCTATGCGCGCGTCGCGGTGGCGGGCTCGCTGTTGGATGCTAGAAACGACGGCGCCAGCCTCGGCATTCTGTTCACGGAAATCACCAACACGCCCGCCCAGAAAATTTATGAAACGCTCGGCTTCAAGCGCATCGGCGACTACGCGCTGATCATGCTGCATGCAGAGTAGTTACAACGCCTTTCGGAACGTGAGGCTGTAGCGACCCTTTACATCCAGCGGGCTTGTGCCGGGGAAGATCTTGCGCACGCCATGAAAGCGCATGCGGCTGGCCCCGCCCATCAGCATCACATCGCCGCTGTGCACGCGCACGTTAAAATACTTCTCGCTGCGTTCAGCTCCGCCGATCTGGAAGTCCGCGTCATCGCCCAGGCACACCGTCATGATGGGATGCGAAAAATCCGCCTCGTCGCGGTCCTGGTGCAGGCCCATCCTGGCCTCGGGGCTATAGAAGTTGATCAGGCAGGCATCAGGGTCAAAGCCAGGCCAGGGGGATGCGGCCATCACCCCGGCCACGGTGCGCCGGAACACCTCAGGCATGGCGGGCCAGGGCCGGCCGGTCATGGGGTTGGCGCGCTCGTAGCGGTAGCCCTTGGCGTCGCTCCACCAGCCAGCCTCGCCGCAGTTGGTCATGGCCGCCGAGGTGAGCCCACCCCCCTTGGTGCGCAGTTTCGCCAGCGGTGCCGCCGCTTCAATGGTCCGAATCGCCGCCAAAAGGGCCCTTTGGCGGTCCAAATCCAGCGCATCAGCCCGCAAAATGAAGCCATCGGGCAGTTGCGGGGCCGAAAGGTCGTCAAAAAGGCTGTTTTGGCGGGTCATGGCGTTAGGTTCGAGTCGTTTCGGGGCCGAAACCGCCCCGGCTGCGTTCAAAGACCCAGGCAAAACCCCCAGAATCCTTGGTCAGAACTGTTGCGGCCCAGAGAGCCCCCCTTATATAACCCCCGAACTTCAGGGGCGCGCCCTGGAATGTCGGGGGTGGCCGTAAAGGGACGGGTTTTCAGGGGCTTTCGGGTCTCCAATCACCGTGTCTGATCGGCCCCACCTCGCCGGGATGCGCCTCTATTTCAAACCAAGGGGACGTCCGCAAACGCCGCGTCATGGGTTTGGGACCGTCTGCCACAGAAAGGATTGTCGCTATGGGTAAAGTCATCGGAATCGATTTGGGAACGACCAACTCCTGCGTCGCCATCATGGATGGCAAGAACGCGAAGGTCATCGAGAACGCCGAGGGCGCGCGCACCACGCCGTCCATCGTCGCGTTCACGGATTCGGGCGAACGCCTTGTGGGCCAGCCGGCCAAGCGCCAGGCAGTGACCAACCCCGAAGCCACGCTGTTCGCCATCAAGCGCCTCATGGGCCGCCGTTACGACGACGCCATGATCGAGAAGAGCAAAAAGCTCGTCCCCTACAAAATCATCAAAGGCGACAACGGCGACGCCTGGGTGGAAGTGCACGGCGAAAAGAACGCCCCCAGCCAGGTCTCGGCGCAAATCCTCGTCAAGATGAAGGAAACCGCCGAAGCGTACCTGGGCGAGAAAGTCACCGAAGCGGTCATCACCGTTCCGGCTTACTTTAATGACAGCCAGCGCCAGGCGACGAAAGACGCCGGCAAGATCGCAGGCCTCAACGTCCTGCGCATCATCAACGAGCCCACGGCGGCCGCGTTGGCTTACGGCTTGGACAAAAAGAAAAACGGCACCATCGCGGTCTACGACTTGGGCGGCGGCACGTTCGACGTTTCCATTCTGGAAATCGGCGACGGCGTGTTCGAGGTCAAATCCACGAACGGCGATACGTTCCTGGGCGGTGAGGACTTCGACAGCCGCATCATCGACTACTTGGCCGACGAGTTCAAAAAAGAGAACACCATCGATCTGCGTAAGGATCGTTTGGCCCTGCAGCGCCTGAAGGAAGCCGCGGAAAAGGCCAAGATCGAACTGTCGAGCGCGATGCAGACGGAAGTGAACCTTCCCTTCATCACCGCCGACCAGAACGGCCCGAAGCACCTGAACATCAAAGTGACCCGTGCGAAACTTGAAGCTCTGGTGGACGATCTGATCCAGAAGACCATCGAGCCCTGCAGGCAGGCCCTGAAGGACGCGGGCCTGAAGGCCAGCGAGATCGACGAAGTCGTGCTGGTGGGCGGCATGATCCGCATGCCCAAGGTGCAGGAAGTCGTCAAACAGTTCTTCGGCCGCGAGCCCCACAAGGGTGTCAACCCCGATGAAGTGGTGGCCATGGGCGCCGCCATCCAGGCGGGCGTGCTGAAGGGCGAAGTGAAGGACGTTCTGCTGCTGGACGTGACCCCGCTGTCGCTGGGCATCGAAACCCTGGGCGGCGTGTTCACCCGCCTGATCGAGCGCAACACCACCATCCCCACGCGCAAGAGCCAGGTGTTCTCGACCGCCGAGGACAACCAGACCGCCGTGACCATCCGCGTGTTCCAGGGCGAACGCGAAATGGCCGCCGATAACAAACTGCTCGGCCAGTTCGATCTCGTCGGCATTCCGCCGGCGCCGCGCGGCGTGCCGCAGGTGGAAGTGACCTTCGACATCGATGCCAACGGCATCGTGAATGTGTCGGCAAAGGACAAGGCCACCAACAAGGAACAGCAGATCCGCATCCAGGCGTCAGGCGGTCTGTCGGACGATGATATTAAAAAGATGGTGAAGGACGCCGAAGCGCACGCGGACGAAGACAAGAAGCGCCGCGAAGCGGTGGACGCCCGCAACCACGCCGACGGCCTGGCCCACGCGACCGAGAAGAACCTGAAGGAACACGGCGACAAGCTGCCGCCGGCCGACAAGGCCGAGATCGAGGCCAAGCTGAAGGATCTTCGCGAGGTGTTGGATTCGGGCGACGCCGAGAAGATCAAGGAGCGCACCAACGCCCTGATGCAGGCCTCCATGAAAATGGGCGAAGCCATGTACAAGTCCGATCCGGGCGCAGCCGCGGCCGGTGAAGCTGCGGGTGCGGGGTCGGACGAAAAGAAAGATGACGTCGTCGACGCCGACTTCGAGGAAGTCGACAAAGACAAAAAATAACGCCGGGGCCGGGTTGTGGGTGCTTCGGAGTTAAATCTCTAAGAATCAGCGCGTCTGCGGGGAAACTCGCGGGCGCGCTGTCTTTTTATCATTGCGGCTGACGGCGGATTTTCCAGGGTACGATGGCGAAGCAGGATTATTACGAACTGTTGGGCGTGGCGAAGGGCGCTTCCTTGGATGAGGTGAAGAAAGCCTACCGCAAGCTTGCCATGCAGCATCACCCGGACAAAAATCCGGGCGACAAGGCGGCCGAGGCCAAGTTCCGCGACGTCAACGAGGCTTATGACGTTCTGAAGGACGAACAGAAGCGCGCGGCCTATGACCGCTACGGCCATGCCGCTTTCGACCAGAACGGGGCCGGTGGCGGCGGCGGTTTCGGCTTCGGCGGTTTCGGCGACATTTTCGAGGAAATGTTCGGCGACATGATGGGCGGCGGCCGCAGAGGCCGCGGCGGCCCGGCGCGCGGCCAGGACCTGCGCTACAACATGGAGATCACGCTGGAGGAAGCCTTCCACGGCAAGAAGGCCAAAATCACCGTGCCGTCCTCCATATCGTGCGAATCCTGCAAGGGCACCGGCGGCAAGGATGGTGCGGCCCCCAAGGCCTGTCCCACCTGCCGGGGGGCGGGCAAGGTGCGCAGCCAGCAGGGTTTTTTCACGATCGAACGCACCTGCCCCAGTTGCGGCGGCGCAGGCCAGGTGATCTCCGACCCGTGCCCGTCGTGCCGGGGCTCGGGCCGCACGCGCAAGGACAAATCGCTGGAAGTCACCATTCCGCCGGGCGTGGAAGAAGGCACAAGAATACGCCTGGCCTCGGAAGGCGAAGCGGGCATGGCGGGCGCGCCGCCGGGCGATCTGTATATTTTCCTCTCCATTGCGCCGCACCGCATGTTCCAGCGCGACGGGGCCAACCTGTTCATGCGCATGCCCATCTCCATGACCACCGCTGCTTTAGGTGGCGAAGTGGAAGTGCCCTGCATCGACGGCGCCAGGGCCAAGGTGACGATCCCCAAGGGCTGCCAGCACGGGCACCGCTTCAGGCTCAAAGGCAAGGGCATGACGGTGCTGCGGTCCACCGCGCGCGGCGACTACTTCCTGGAAGCCGCCGTGGAAGTGCCGGTGAACCTCACCGACAAGCAGAAGAAACTGCTCCAGGACTTCGAGAAGGAAAGCGACCGCAAGACCTACAGCCCGGAGACCCAAGGCTTCTTCGACCGGGTAAAGGACTTCCTGGACGAGCTGGCGAAATAGCCGCCTCAAGCGGCGTTGAGCGGCGCCCGCTTTCCATTCGCGCACTTTTCAGTAAAGTCGGCGCATGATCGATCTGCGCAGCGATACCGTCACCCGCCCCAGCCCCGGCATGCGTCAGGCCATGCACGCGGCCGACGTGGGCGATGACGTGTGGGGTGATGATCCCACCACCAACCGCCTCTGCGCCGTGACGGCGGAGCTGGCCGGCAAAGACGCTGCGCTGTTCTTCCCCTCGGGCACGCAAAGCAATCTCGCCGCCATCATGGCGCACTGCGAGCGCGGCGATGAATACATCGTCGGGCAAGAGGCACACACTTATAAGTACGAAGGCGGCGGAGCCGCGGTGCTGGGCAGCGTACAGCCTCAACCCATCGAGAATGCGCCCGACGGCACCGTGCCCCTGGATAAAATCGCTGGCGTCATCAAGCCGCATCACGATCACCACTTTGCCCGCACCAGGCTTCTGGCGCTGGAGAACACCATCAACGGCATGGTGCTGCCGCAAGGCTATGTCAGCGCGGCAGCGGACTTGGCCCGCGCACACGGCCTCGGCACGCACTTGGATGGGGCCAGGCTGTTCAATGCTGTTGTCGCCTCCGGCCAGGCGGCGGCCAAGCTGTGTGCGCCCTTCGATACCGTCTCCATCTGCTTCTCCAAGGGTCTGGGTGCGCCGGTGGGTTCTGTACTCGTCGGGAAGCGCGACCTCATTGAACGCGCGGCGCGCTGGCGCAAAGTTCTGGGCGGCGGCATGC
>JAEUKM010000036.1 GCA_016793085.1 Rhodospirillaceae bacterium | reverse complement strand
GTATTTGTCAACCCGGGCACCATTGATCACACAGGCGTCGGGCGATTTCTCAAACGTCAACGCGACCATGTTCTTGTCTTCCACGCCGGTTTGCACTTTCATGCCCGAAACAAGCCCCATCCCGGCCTTTCCGGCCACGATAACCCTGTCTTTCTCCTTCTCGCGCGAAACCAGGCGAGCCAGGAAAACCGTGCTTTCGGGCGCTTGGCCGCTTAAAAAGAACACGTCAATGAATTCCGGCGTCCGCGACTGAATGCGCACCGCCGCGCGGCTGCCCCTGATGCTATACAAAGTTTCAACCTTGCTGCTGACGATACCTAGGGTAAGGGCGCTGGCGAAGAAGTTGCCCGCGCTCATTTTCGACATCGGCGTCGAGTTCTGATAGTTTAAAATCGTCGTCTTTCCGTCAGCTTGCAGCGTGACGCCGTTATCGACGCACGCACCGGATGCTGCGGCTGACGGAGTTGGTTGGGCCGCGCCGCTCTTGCGCGCGAGAATCCGAGCCATCAGCGCATCGCTGGCACCGGCTGTCTTGAGTTTCACCAGTGAGGCGGCGCTGGTGTCGAACGAAGAAGGTTCGGCGGCGTCAACCACCTGTAGGATGACGTCCTCGCCGATCTTGGCTTGCAACAACTCAAGCACGTCTGCATTACCCTGCTGCGCATGGGCCGGTTCGGTCCAGGCAATGGCATGAAGAAACAGTAACAGCGCCGAAACAAAATTTTTCATTTGCGCCCCCACCCAAGTACGTCACACGAAACGTAACTGACCGAAAATGCTAGGGCCGTGAACTATTCATAACCGGGAGTTCCCGGATGAACTCTAAAAAAAGCACGTGATGGCGGACACTGTAGCAGTTTCTGGAGCACTTGAAAGGCTACCGGAGTATGGACCCGGCACCTCTTACGAGAACGCCTGGCTCAGGGTGTGCATGGACTCGTAGTGCGTGAGATCGACGTTGAGAGGCGTGACAGATACATAACCGTCGGCAACCGCCTTCAGGTCGGTGCCGGGCGCGCTTGCATCGCCCAAGCGGCGCGAGGCGATCCAGAGATACGCCCGGCCGCGCGGATCATGCCGGTGCACCAGATCGTCGCCGATCTTGTTTTTGCCCTGGCGCGCGAGTTGCACGCCCTTCATGGCGGCGGCGCGGCAGTTGGGGAAGTTGACGTTGATCAGCACGTTCTGCGCCCAGCCAGCAGCGCACACCTTGCGCACAATCTCAGGCCCGAATTTTTCGGCCGTGTCCCAGGGAATGTTTTCCTCGTCGTCGAAGCTCTGACTGAAGGCGATGGCCCGCACGCCGAGCAACGCGCCTTCCATGGCGGCGGCGACGGTGCCCGAGTAGTGCACGTCCTCGCCCAGATTCACGCCCATGTTGACGCCCGACAGCACCAAATCCGGCGGATGGTCGCGCATAAGATGGTTGATGGCGACCAGCACACAGTCGGTGGGGGTTCCATTCACCGTGTAGCGCTTTTCGCCCACTTTCATGGGCCGCAAGGGATGATGCAGGGTCAGCGAGTGCCCCGCCCCGCTTTGCTCGGACACGGGGGCCACAATCCACACATCGTCACTGAGCGCACGGGCGATTTTTTCCAGCACCGCGAAGCCGGGCGCGGATATGCCGTCGTCGTTCGACAACAATATCCGCTTGCCCTTCAGGTCCGGCAGCGGCGCGAAATGCGGACTGGTCATGGCCTTAGCCCCGCCGGATCAATTCAAGCCCGCCCATGTAGGGCTGCAGCGCCTGGGGCACGCGGATCGAGCCGTCCTGCTCCTGGTAGTTTTCCATAACGGCCACCAGCGTGCGCCCGACCGCGAGGCCAGACCCATTTAATGTGTGCACGAAGCGCGTGCCCTTGCTGTCGTTGCCGGGCCGGTAGCGCGCGTTCATGCGCCGCGCCTGGAATTCATGCGCGTTCGAGCAGCTCGAGATTTCGCGGTAGGCGTTCTGGCCGGGTAGCCACACTTCCAGGTCGAAGGTGCGCGCCATGCCGAAGCCCATGTCGCCCGCGCACAAGGCCACGACGCGGTAGGGCAGCTCAAGCTTCTGCAAAATCACCTCGGCGGATTTGGTGATGTGCTCGTGCTCGGCCGCAGACTGTTCAGGCGTGCACACGCTCACCAATTCCACCTTCTCGAACTGATGCTGCCGGATGATGCCCTTGGTATCCTTGCCCGCAGCACCCGCCTCGGAGCGGAAGCACGGCGTGAAGGCCGTGACCCGGATGGGCAACTCGGCTTCGGTGAGGATTTTTTCGGCCACCATGTTCACCAGCGGCACTTCCGACGTCGGGATCAGCCAATGCCCCGCCGTGGTGACGTACAAATCCTCGACAAACTTGGGCAACTGACCCGAGCCCTGCAAGGCCTCGGCCTTCACCAACAGCGGCGGATTCACCTCCATGAAACCGTGCTGTGTGGTGTGGGTGTCCAGCATGAACTGCGCCAGCGCGCGTTCCAGGCGGGCAAGCGCACCCTTCAAGATGGAAAACCGCGCGCCCGAAATGACGGCGGCTTGGTCAAAATCAAGCAGACCCAAACCCGTGCCCAGGTCAGCGTGGTCCTTCACCGCAAAATTGAACTGACGCGGCGTGCCCCACTTGCGGAGCTCCACGTTGGCGGTTTCATCCTTGCCTTCGGGCACAGCGGCATCGAGCATATTCGGAATGGTCATTAAAAGATCGCGCAGGTACTGCCCGATCTCTTTTTCCTTGTCCTCCAGCTTGGCCATCTGATCCTTGATGGCGGCCACTTCGGCCATCTGGGCCGAGGCGTCGCCGCCCTTGGACTTCACCTGGCCGATCTGCTTGGAGACCTCGTTGCGGCGCGATTGAAGGCTTTGCAGTTCGGTGACAATGCCCCGGTGCTGGGCATCCAGGTCCAGCACTTCACCCGACTTAGGGGCAGCCCCACGGCGGGCCAGGCCCGCGTCGAACGCCTGGGGGTTGTCCCGGATCCATTTAATGTCGAGCATGGTGCAAATGCCGCTGAAAGCCCTGAAAGAAGGCGCGTTTATACGGCGGAGGCGCACAGGCGTCTAGGGACGCCACTGACGGGAAAAGGCTGATTTCAGCTTATTTTATCGGCGGGATTGCCCGCCACGCGCCATCCGGCGGGGACATGCTTGATGACGACCGCGCCGCCGCCGATGACGGCCCCGGCCCCGATCTTCACTTCGGGCATGACCACAGCCCCGGCCCCCAGGAACACACCTTCGCCCACAATCACGTCGCCGCACAGCACCACGCCGGGCGCCACGAAGCTGTGCGCGCCGATCTGGCAGCCGTGATCCAAAGACGCATGGGTGTTGACCACCACGTTGCTGCCCAGCACGACGCCGTTCTGCAGAATCGCACCCGCCATCACCTGAGCGCTGTCGGCCATGGTGGCATGGCGGCTGATGGACGCAGACAGGTGACGCACGGGCTGGAAGCCGAAACCGCGCGTCTTGAATTTCAGTCCGATGCGTTTGCGCAAGTCGCTGTCGGGGCTGCCGCCCACGCCGTTGACCACCAGCACGCTCGCGGGGTCGGTCTGGTCCAGGTAGTGATCGTCGCCCAGCACAGGCACGCCGAACACCTGCGCGCCCACCTCAAGGCCGGGGTCCAGCACGCCGGTCAGCGTCACGCCCGCCGTCAGCAAGGTGTCGATCACCACCTTGCCGTGACGTCCGCCGCCGATCACGTAAACCGGTTTGGCCATGCGTTTCCGTTACGCCTGATTGAAATCGGTATCTTCGACGCCGCCGCTTGCGCCATCATCCGCCCAGGCCTGCTCGCGCTGCTTCTGCGCCAGCTTCGCCCCCCAGATGGAAATTTCGTAAAGCAGGATCAGCGGCATGGCCAGGCCGATCTGGCTGATGACGTCGGGCGGCGTGACGATACCCGCAAAGATGAAAATACCGACAATGGCATAACGGCGTTTTTCGGCGAGGCCCTCGGAGGTGACGATACCGACGCGCGCCAAGAGCACCAGCAGCACCGGCATTTGGAAGCTGATGCCGAAGGCGAAGATAAGCGTCATCACCAGCGAGAGATAATCGCCCACGCGGGGTTCAAGTTGGATCGGCAGAATGGTTTGCGCCGCCGTAGTCTGGAAGCCCAACAGGAATTTCCAGGCCAGCGGCATGACGAAGCCGTAGACCAGCAGCCCGCCCAGGAAAAACAAAATAGGGCTGGCCAGCAGAAACGGCAGAATGGCCGCGCGCTCGTGCTTGTAAAGGCCCGGCGCCACGAACATCCACATCTGATTGGCGAAAATCGGGAACGTAATGAACGCGGCTGCGAAGAACGCCACCTTCATCTGCGTGAAGAAATTCTCGGCCAGGTGCGTGTAGATCATGCGGTTGGTGCCGCCCACCTCTTCCATCGCTTTGGCCAAGGGGCGCATGAGGAAGTTGAAGATCACTTCCGAGAAGTACATGGACCCCATGAACACCACCACCAGAGCCACGGCCGAATACAACAAGCGCTGGCGCAACTCGATCAGGTGATCGAGCAGCGGCATGGTGTGGCTGTCGGGGTTCTCGGCCATTGCTTAGGGCTT
>JAEUKM010000014.1 GCA_016793085.1 Rhodospirillaceae bacterium | reverse complement strand
TGGCTAACGCCGGTACTAAAGGCCGTGAGCAAACTGAAAGGTTTGCGCGAAACGCCGCTGGATGTGCTGCGTCTGGACCCCTTGCGCCGCGCCGAACGCGCCTTCCGCGACGACTATATCGCGCTGGTGGAAAAAATGGCGCGCGAGCTGAAACCCGAAAACCATGGCCTGGCCGTGGAGATGGCGAACGCTGCTCTGGACGCGCGCGGCTACGGCCACATCAAGGAGCAGAAGCTGGCTCAGGTGAAATCGCGCCTGGCAGGACTCGCCAAGGCGTTCGACGGCGCCTCGCTGACGCCGCAGGCCCCTTCGGGCGCTGACGCAATGCGGCGCTTCGGCTAAATCAGGAACGGGTTAAGCCCAGAATGCGCTGCGCCTGCTTCAGATGGGGCGCATCGACCATGCGCCCATCGACGCTGACGACACCGAGCCCCGGGTTGGCAGCGAACAGATCGACGATCTTTTGGGCATAGGCTACTTCTTCTAATGTAGGCGTGAATACCTTGTTGATCACCGGCACCTGCGACGGGTGAATGGCGAGCATACCCGTGAAACCCTCTTTACGTCCCTTCGCCGCATAAGCCTCGAGCCCCGCGAGATCGCGGAATGCCGGATATACCGTTTCCAGCGCCGTCACGTTGGCGACAGCGGCCCCGGCCAAACACAAGCTACGCGCCATGCGGCACAAGTCGGTCAGGCTGCCGTCGTCATGACGCCCGGACGCGGCCCCCACGGCGGCGGGCAAGTCTTCCGCGCCCCAGGTCAGCGCCAGCAGGCGCTGCGAGACGTTGGCATAGGTATTGAGCGCGAACACCGAGCGCGCGGTTTCCGTCGCGATGGGCACGATCTTGATATGGCCCACCAGCACGCCGAAGGCCGTTTCCAACGCGTTCAGGCGGCGGTCGAGCTCGCGCACGTCTTCGCCTGAGTCGGTCTTGGGCAGAAGGATGCCGTCGGGTCCCGCCATCACCACGGCGGCCAAGTCCTCGTTCGCGAACGTGGTCGACAGCGGATTGATGCGCACCCAGATCTGTGCTGCGCGTTCCTGTTTGTGCGCCATCAGGAAATCGCGCGTGGCTTCGCGGGCCTGGGGCTTGTTGGCAGGCGCCACCGCATCTTCCAGATCGAGGATAATCACGTCGGCCCCGGCGCCGAGCGCCTTGTTCATCTTGGCCGGACTGTCGCCCGGCACGAACAACCATGAGCGCGACATCACTTCGGCGCTTTCAACAGCATCGCCGACCGGCGGCACTGGCACACAAGCTCGTTGCGCTGGTTGAACATGCGGTGCTCGAACACGATGACGCCGCTGTTGGGCCGCGACTTGCTGTCGCGCTTTTCGATCACCGTCGTCTCCGTACGCAGGGTGTCGCCCACGAACACGGGCTTGGGCATCACCACAGCGTCGTAACCCAGGTTGGCCACGAGCGTTCCCAAGGTCGTGTCACCCACCGACACGCCAATCATGAGGCCAAAGGTGAAGATGCCGTTGACGACGATGCGCCCGAACTCCGTGCCTGCGGCATATTCCGCATCCAGATGCAGCGGCTGCGGATTGTGCGTCAGCGCGCAGATCATCAGGTTGTCGGTTTCGGTGACGGTGCGGCGCAGATCATGCCGGATGACCTCGCCCACAGTGAACTGATCCAGATAACGCCCCGCCATGAAACTTATGCCTTTGCCGCTTCCAATTTGGCCAGCAGTGCACCTTCGCCGACCTTGGCCCCGCGCTCGACTTTAATCTCCGCGACGCGGCCCGCGAAGGGCGCAGTGAGGGTATGTTCCATTTTCATGGCCTCCAGGGTGATCAAGGGTTGGCCCTTGACAACCGCATCGCCGGGTTTCGCCAGCACGGCGATGATGTGGCCCGGCATGGGGGCCATGATGGTGTCGCTGCCCGCACCTTCGGCGGCGCCGGCCTTGAAGCGCGGCTCATGGAGTTCGTAGACCTCGCCCGCGTGAAACACGAGGACATTGCCGCGCATATATATATATGTGCCCGCCCCGGGGGTTGTGGGGAGCGGCACGGTATGGGTGTGTCCGGCGGACTCGACATGCACGATGGGCCGAGGGCCAGTATTGAGCCGCAAGCCGGGGAGACCCGCCCAAGGCGAGGTCGGGTCGCGCCGCCGGTCGCGCGCGGCAAGCGCCGAAGCCGCCGTGGCAAGAACGTCCTGCGGTATGTCTGCTGGCGCATTCAGGTCGGCCAGATGCTCGGCGATGAAGCCGGTGTTGATGTGGCCACCGATAAATTTGGCATGCGCCAGAACGCGGGCCAGGAACCCGGCGTTGGTTTTCACCGGCCACACTTGCACCTCAGCGCAAGCCTTGGAGAGCGCCGCCGCTGCGGCCGTGCGCGTGGGCCGATGCACGATCAGCTTGGCGATCATGGGGTCGTAGAAGGCCGTCACCTCGCCGCCCTGCTCGACGCCCGTATCGACGCGGATATCCGCGGGCAGATGAAAATGCGCGAGCGCCCCCGTGGAGGGCAGAAAGCCCGCGGGCGTGTTCTCGGCATAGAGGCGTGCTTCCATGGCGTGGCCGTTCAGCACGATCTGATCCTGCTTCAGCGGCAGGCGCTCGCCCGACGCCACGCGCAACTGCCACTCCACCAGGTCCACGCCGGTGATGGATTCGGTGACGGGGTGCTCCACCTGCAGCCGCGTGTTCATTTCCATGAACCAGATGCGGTCCGCGCGCAGGCCCTCGCTGGCATCGGCAATGAATTCGACGGTGCCCGCCCCTTCGTACTTCACCGCCTCGGCCGCGCGCACGGCCGCCGCGCACAGGGCTTTGCGGGTCGCCGCATCCATGCCTGGTGCAGGCGCTTCCTCGATCACTTTCTGGTGGCGGCGCTGGATGGAGCAATCGCGCTCGAACAGATGCACCGTGTTGCCGTGCTTGTCGGCGAACACCTGCACCTCGATATGCCGCGGAGCGGCCACGTATTTCTCGATCAGCACGCGCGCATCGCCGAAACTGGCGGTGGCCTCGCGCTGGCATGACTCAAGGCTGGCGGCAAAGTCCTCTGTTCGTTCCACGCGGCGCATGCCCTTGCCGCCGCCGCCCGCGACCGCCTTGATCAGCACCGGGTAACCGATGCGCCCGGCTTCTTTCTTTAGCGTCGCGGCTGACTGGTCATCGCCCCAGTAGCCCGGTGTGACGGGCACGCCCGCTTCGGCCATGAGTTTCTTGGCGGCGTCCTTCAGGCCCATGGCGCGGATGGCAGAGGGTGGCGGCCCCACCCACACCAGCCCCGCCGCCTGCACTGCTTCGGCGAAGCCCGCGTTCTCGGATAAGAATCCGTAGCCCGGATGAATGGCTTGCGCGCCCGTTTTGCGGGCGGCGTCGATGATGGCCGTTTGATTCAGATAGCTTTCGGCGGCGGGCGCGGGCCCGATGCACACGGCAGCGTCGGCTTCGCGCACATAAGGCAGGCGCGCGTCGGCCTCGGAGTAGACGGCGACGGTGCGCACGCCCAAACGTTTCGCTGTTTTTATGATGCGCCGGGCGATCTCGCCGCGGTTGGCGATGAGAAGACTATGAATCATGATTTACATCCGGAAGACGCCAAAGCGCGTTTCGGGGATCGGCGCGTTCAGGCTGGCGGCGATGGCCAGACCCAGCACATCACGCGTTTGAACCGGATCGATGATGCCGTCATCCCACAGGCGCGCGGTGGCGTAGTAGGGGCTGCCCTCGGCCTCGTAGCGTTCGCGGATGGGCGCCTTGAAGGCCGCCTCGTCTTCCACGGGCCAAGTCTCACCCTTGGCTTCCAGGCCGTCGCGTTTGATGGTGGCTAGCACCGAAGCCGCCTGCTCGCCGCCCATGACTGAGATGCGGCTGTTGGGCCAGGAGAACAAAAAGCGCGGGCTATAGGCGCGCCCGCACATGCCGTAGTTGCCCGCGCCAAAGCTACCGCCAATCAGCACGGTGAACTTGGGCACTTCGGCCGAGGCAACGGCCGTCACCAGCTTGGCGCCGTCCTTGGCGATGCCGCCCGCCTCGTACTTGCCGCCGACCATGAAGCCCGAGATGTTCTGCAAAAACAGCAGCGGAATGCCGCGCTTGCACGCCAGCTCGATGAAGTGCGCGCCCTTCAGCGCGCTTTCCGAGAACAGCACGCCGTTGTTGGCCAGAATCGCCACGGGCTGACCCCAGATGTGGGCGAAGCCGCAGACAAGCGTGGTCCCGTAGTTGGACTTGAAAGCATCGAAACGCGAGCCGTCGACAATGCGCGCGATCACTTCATGCACATCGTAAGGGGCGCGCACATCGGTGGGAATGATGCCGTACAGTTCGGCGGGATCATAGGCCGGGGGCTCCGGCGGCAGGCAGGCAAGCGGTGATGGCTTGATGCGGTTGAGGTTGGCTGCGATACGCCGCACGATTTGCAGGGCGTGGGCGTCGTTCTCGGCGATGTGGTCTACCACGCCCGAGCGCCGCCCGTGGGTTTCGGCCCCGCCCAGTTCCTCGGCCGAGATCACTTCGCCGGTCGCGGCCTTCACCAGCGGCGGCCCGCCCAGAAAAATAGTGCCCTGGTTGCGCACGATCACGGTTTCATCGGACATGGCGGGCACGTAGGCCCCACCCGCCGTGCATGAACCCATGACGCAAGCGATCTGCGGAATGCCCGCCGCACTCATGCGCGCCTGGTTGTAGAAGATGCGCCCGAAATGGTCGCGGTCGGGGAACACCTCGGCCTGGTGCGGCAGGTTGGCCCCGCCGCTGTCGACCAGATAAATGCAGGGCAGGTTATTCTGCTGGGCGATCTCCTGCGCGCGCAGGTGCTTTTTCACGGTGAGCGGAAAGTACGCCCCGCCCTTCACGGTCGCATCGTTGGCGACGATCATCACCTCCTGCCCCGACACGCGCCCCACGCCAGCGATGACGCCAGCACCAGGCGCTTCGTCATGGTACATGCCGTGGGCCGCGAGCGCGCCGATTTCCAGGAACGGCGAGGCCGCGTCCAGCAGGCGCTCGACACGTTCGCGGGGCAGCAGCTTCCCGCGCGAGGTGTGGCGCTTGCGCGCCTTTTCATCGCCGCCTAAGGCGGCTTTGGCCATGTGAGCAGCAAGCGCATCCACTAGGCCCCGCATGACGTTTTGATTCGTGCGGAAGGCAACGGACTGAACGTCGATGGCGCTGTCGATAACGGGCATGATACCGCGGGCCTACAAGGTTTCGGTGAACAGCTCGCGGCCGATGAGCATGCGGCGGATTTCGGACGTCCCCGCGCCAATCTCGTACAGCTTCGCATCGCGCAAGAGCCGCCCGGTGGGGTAGTCGTTGATATAACCGTTGCCGCCTAAACACTGGATCGCTTCCAGCGCCATCCATGTCGCCTTCTCGGCGGCGTAGAGGATGACGCCCGCCGCATCCTTGCGCGTGGGCCCGGCGCGGTCGCAAGCCTTGGCGACGGCATATGTGTATGCCTTGCAGGCGTTCATGGTGGTGTACATGTCGGCCAGCTTGCCCTGCATCAGCTGGAACTCGCCGATGGGCTTGCCGAACTGCTGGCGGTCGTGCACGTAGGGCAGCACCACGTCCATGCAGGCCTGCATGATGCCGATGGGTCCGCCCGCCAGCACGGCGCGTTCGTAATCAAGGCCGCTCATCAGCACGCGCACGCCGCCGTTCAACTGGCCCAGGATATTCTCTTCGGGCACTTCGCAATCCTCGAACACCAGCTCGCAGGTGTTCGAGCCGCGCATGCCCAGTTTGTCGAGCTTCTGGGCGCGCGAGAAACCCTTGAAGCCGCGCTCGACGATGAAGGCCGTGATGCCCTTGGGCCCGGCGTTCAGATCGGTCTTGGCGTAGACAACGAGGGTATCGGCGTTGGGGCCGTTGGTGATCCACATTTTCGTGCCGTTGAGGATGTAACGGTCGCCTTTCTTCACGGCGTGCAGTTTCATGGATACGACATCCGAGCCCGCGTTGGGCTCGGACATGGCCAGCGAACCCACGTGCTCGCCCGAGACCAATTTCGGCAGATATTTCCGCTTCTGAGCTTCGGTGCCGTTCAGCTTGATCTGGTTGACGCAGAGGTTGGAATGCGCGCCGTAGCTTAAGCCCACAGCCGCCGAGGCGCGGCTGATTTCCTCCACCGCGATCACATGCTCCAGATAGCCCATGCCCGCGCCGCCGTACTCCTCGGGCACAGTGATGCCGAGCAATCCTAAGTCGCCGAACTTGCGCCAAAGGTCGGCGGGAAAATCGTTGTCGCGGTCGATATCGCCAGCGCGCGGCGCGATTTCGGATGCAGCGAAACCCGCGACGGACTGGCGCAACATGTCGGCGGTCTCGCCCAAATCGAAATCAAGCGCGGTCATGCGGTTGGGAAGCGTCATTCGGGACCCCAGAATAGAGCTTTGATTGGCGCGCATCCTACACTATTATAAAAACAATCATACGTTCTTTTAATGGGGCGTGGATACCATGAATACCCATTAAATATCAATATATTAATGACTGACTGAGAATTGCATGGCGCGGACAAAAGGCTCATCGGGCGAGAAAACGCTTCTGGCGATTCGCAAGGCCGGTTTAAAGCTGATCTATCAGCACGGCTATGAAGCCATGAGCCTGCGCGATCTGGCGCGGGCCGTCGGCATTCAGCAGGGCTCGCTCTACAACCACATCGAGACCAAGCAAGCCCTACTCTTCGATCTCATGCGCGGGCACCTGGAAAAGCTGGTGACAGAACTGGATGCGCGGCTGGCGGGCGCGGCCGACCCTGTGGCACGCTTACGCATCTTCATCGACTTCCACCTGACCTACCACATGGAACGCAAGAGCGAGGTGTACATCAACAACTCGGAGCTGCGCAGCCTGGAGCCTCAGAACCTCGTGAAGATCAAAGCCCTGCGCAAGGCTTACGAGACGCGCCTGATCGATATTCTGAAGGACGGCCAGGCGCGGAAACTGTTTTCCATTGCCGATGCTTCTGTCACGGCCTTCGCCCTCATCGCTATGCTGACGGGCGTGTGCGCCTGGTACAAACCCAAAGGCCCCTTAAGCCAGGCGGAGCTGGTGAACATCCACACCGATCTGATCCAGCGCGGCGTCGTGGCGGCGGCTTAAGGTGTTTGTTTTGCATAGCGCTGCGCCAGCACGGCGCAGGCCAGAAGCTGCATCTGGTGGAAGATCATCAGCGGCAGCACGACAAAGCCGGCACTGGCCGCCGTGAACAGCACGCCCGCCATCGGCACGCCGGTGGCCAGCGATTTTTTTGAGCCGCAGAAGACGATGGCGATTTCATCTTCGCGCGCGAATTTCAAACCCCGGCTGGCGTATGTGCTGATGAGCAGCACCGCGCCCAGCAATACCGCCGACAGCGCCACCAGCAGGACGAGATCGAACGCCGAGATTTCACCCCACAGGCCGTTCACCACGGCGGCGCTGAAGGCGCCGTAGACCACCAGCAGAATGGCCCCGCGGTCGGCCTTGTTAAGAATGGGCTGCCAGCGCTGAACCCAGCCGCCGACCACGGGCCGCAAAAGCTGACCCGCCAGGAACGGCAGCAACAGTTGGATGACGATGGCCTTGATGGCCTCGAGAGATACACCTCCATCCGTGGCATGAATAAGCAAACCCACCAGAACCGGCGTCAGCGCCACACCCAACAGGTTCGAGGTGGAGGCGGCACAGACCGCCGCCGCCACATTGCCCCGAGCGATCGAGGTGAAGGCGATGGACGACTGCACGGTGGAAGGCAGCACGCACAGAAAAATGAACCCATCGCGCAAATTTTCGGGCAGCGCATCGCCCACGGCAAACATCAGCGTCAGGCCCAGCACCGGAAACAGCACATACGTCATGGCCAGGACGGTAAGGTGCAGTTTCCAATTCACCAGCGCCGTCACCAGGGCCTCGCGTTCCAGCCGCGCGCCGTAGAAAAAGAACATGCCGGCGATGGCGATGGTGGTGAGCGTTTTCACGAACGAAGCGGCCTCGCCCGTGACCGGCCAAAAACTCGCCAGCGCCACGACGGCCACCAGGGCCATGGAAAACGGATCGAGCTTCAGCCGCGCCAGCACCACATGCCCCCACACAATTCCCGCACTGTCTCAGATGGCGGGACTAGAGGCTAGTGGCAGGTTTCAGGCGGCCGAGATGCTTAAGTCGGGCTGCGGGGCCAGCGCGCGGTAGATGGGCGCGAAATCCTGGTAGGTTTCGCCCAGGAGGTCATCGAAACTGTCGATGACGAAATACATGTCCTGGAAGCGGTCGATGCAGTAGGGCGTGCGCATGACGCGCTTCAGATCAAAATCTTCCCGCCGCGGGATGGGGCTTTCCAGCGCGTGGACGGACTCGGCGTAGGACGAGACGATCCCTGAGCCATAGATGCGCAAACCATCGGCCGTGCGGATCAGGCCGAATTCCACCGTGTACCAGTACAGACGCGCCAGGCGGTGCAGACAATCAAATGACAAGGAGCGCAAACCGCCCTCGCCGTAGGCCTGCATGTAGTCGGCGAACACCGGATGCGCCAGCATGGGCACGTGGCCGAACACGTCGTGGAACACGTCGGGTTCCTGCAAGTAGTCCAACTGGTCACGCTTACGAATAAAACGCCCCGCCGGGAACTGGCGGTTGGCGAGAAGCGCGAAGAACGCCTCGTCCGGGATCAGTCCCGGCACGGCCACGACCGACCAGCCTGTCAACGCGCGCAGGCTTTCACTTAACCGCGCGAAATCGGGAATGCCGGTCTGACCCAGGTCCAGCGCCTGAAGGCCGTGCAGGAATTCGTCACAGGCGCGGCCCTGCAACATTTGCGATTGCCGCTCATAAAGATAGCGCCAGGTGGCGTGTTCCTCGGGCGTGTAGCCACGCCAGTTTTGCGGAACGAGCAGACCTTGAGCTGTTTGCAAATGAGACGTCATGGCGACCTCTCTGGTAGTCCTCACGCGTTGAAGCCGGGCTGCTGCTCGGGTGCAGCCTTGTGGAACGCCGGCAGCGCCCGCAGCCGAGTGTCAATGGCAGTTAGGCGCGGAAACTTGGTGAGATCGCACTGGAAGCGCCGGGCGTTGTTCATCTGCGGCACCAGGAGTACATCGGCCAAGGTCACGGTATCGCCGTAGCAGTAGAGGCCTTGCTTCGGCGCGCGGGTCACGAAGGCCTCTAACGCCATGAAGCCCAATTCGATCCAGTGGCGGGCCCAGGCAAAGGCCGCTTCGTCGTTGCAGCCGGTTTGCGCCTTTAGGTGCTCCAGCACGCGCAGGTTCTGAATGGGATGAATGTCGGCGGCAATCGTCAGCGCCATGGCGCGGATGCGCGCGCGGTCCTTCGCCGTGCCCGGCAGCAAGGACGGCGTGGGGTGCGTTTCCTCGAGGTATTCGATAATGGCGAGAGATTGCGTGAGCACGTCGCCATCCACATCAAGCGCAGGCACCAGCCGCTGCGGGTTGACGGCCTCATAGGCCGGACGGTGCTGCTCGCCGCCGTCTTTACGCAGGTGCACGGTCTGGACAGCGACCGGTACGTTCTTCAGGTTCAGGGCGATGCGGACGCGGTAGGCCGCCGAGGAGCGCGCATAGTCGTACAGCTTCATCATGCTGGCCTCTTCAGCGGGGCCACGCGCTGGGCGATGGCGCCGAAGATGGAGGCACCTACCGCATCATACATTTCGATGCGCACCGTATCGCCGAACTTCAGAAAAGGCGTCTTCGGTGCGCCGTGATGAATCTGCTCCAGCGTGCGCACCTCGGCCAGGCACGATGAGCCCACTTCGGCATGGTTGCGGTTGGCGACCGTACCCGACCCAATGATGGCGCCCGCTCGTAAATTGCGCGTCTGCGCAAAATGGGAAATCAGGCGCGGGAAATCGAACGCCAAGTCTTTGCCGGCATTGGGCGCGCCCAACTTCTGGCCGCGCACGTGACTGACCAAGGGAAGATTTACTTTGCCGCCGTCCCAGGCCGGGCCCAGCTCATCGGGGGTGACGGCTACCGGCGAAAACGCGGTCGCGGGCTTGGAGGTGAAAAACCCGAAACCCTTGGCGAGTTCGCCAGGGATCAGATTGCGCAAGGAGACATCGTTCACCAGCATCACAAGCTTGATGTGCTTGGCGGCTTCGGCGGGCGAAACCCCCATGGGCACATCGTCGGTCACCACGGCCACTTCGGCTTCCAGGTCGATGCCCATGTCCTCGCGCGGCACGATGATATCGTCGCACGGCCCCAGGAAATCGTCGCTGCCGCCCTGATAAACCAGGGGATCGTCATAGAAGCTCGCGGGCACTTCGGCGCCGCGCGCCTTGCGCACCAGTTCCACGTGAACCAGATAGGCGCTGCCGTCGGCCCACTGATAGGCGCGCGGCAACGGTGATGCGGCCTCGGTCGGCACAAAGGCGAACTCGCCGGGCACGGGGCCAGCATTCAACTGAGTTGAGGCATGGGCAAGGTTGGGCGCGACAGCGGCCCAATCATCCAGCGCATCTTGAAGTGTCGAGGCGATGTGCGGCACGGCGACTGCGCGGGCAAGATCGCGGCTGACGACGACCAAAGTGCCGTCACGTCCGCCGCGCTTAAGTGATGCGAGTTTCATTTTACTTTCCAGCTGTCGACGTAGCCCTTGCGCTCGGCAGCGGCTCCACCCACCCCCACCTCAAGCGGGTCGCGGGCATCGATCATCACCGCATATTCCTCGGTGGCGGGCGTGGGCTGGTGCAGCATGTTCTTCAGCGCTTTGGGATGCGGGCCATGGGTGAAGCCCGCCGGATGGAACGTGACCATGCCGGGCTTGATGTCGTCGCGGCTGAAGAAGTTTCCGGCGTGATAGAAAATCACTTCGTCGTAGTCGTCGTTGTTGTGGAAGAACGGCACCTTGAGGGCGCCGGGGTCCGTCTCGAAGGGGCGCGGCGCGAAGGTGCAGACCACGAAGCGCTGGCCAACGAAAGTGGTGTGGGCCGAGGGCGGCAGGTGATAGCGCGCGCTGACGATGGGGCGGAAATCCTTCACGTTCAGGCGAGCGACCGAAAGGTCGCCGTGCCAGCCCACCGCGTCCAGCGGATTGAACGGATAGGTGACCGTACTGACGGCGTTGCGCTTCTTGATGTGCACAGTCCAGGTCTGGCTGCCGCTCTGCTGGGCCAGAAAAACCTCGTCGATCTTGGGCGTGTCCATCATGGCCGGGTCGAACAGCGCGGTAGGGCCCAACAGGCCTCGGTCGGGCAGCTTGTAGCTGCCGTTGGTGCATTCGATCATCAGAACTTGC
>JAEUKM010000422.1 GCA_016793085.1 Rhodospirillaceae bacterium | reverse complement strand
AGCGATCCGTTGCAGGAACTCAGCCGCGCGCTTGAATCGCTGTCGGACGACGAGCGCTGGTCGCTGGCGGTGAATATGGAAAAAGTGCTGCGCGAGCTTTTAAAAGCCTAAAGCCGCTTTACTTCAGAACCGCCGAAATGGCGTTCAGCAGTTCTTCCTTCTCGAAAGGCTTATACAGCACCACGTTGGCCCCGAAGGTGGCCGCCAGCGGCGCGGTGTAGGTCAAGGGCGCGTTGGGCGCACCGCCGGAAATGACCACCACCGGAATCTTGCTGCCGCCGCCCCGGATTTCCTTCAGAAGCGCGATGCCGTCCATTTCGGGCATCCAGATGTCCGAAACGATGGCGTCGAAGGTTTTGGCTTTCAGAAGCACCAGGGCCTGCTTGCCCGAGGCGGCTTCGGCGACCGTGTGGCCGGCCGCGCTTAAGATTTCACGCACAGACATGCTGACTTCGGGCGAGTCCTCGACCAGAAGAATTTGAGCCATGAACAGTCCCGGAAATCGTGGCGATGAGTGGTTACGTCTGCTCAGGGATGTATATCACCGCCGTCGTGCCCTGATCAATGTCGCTCTCAAGCTTGATCGTGCCGCCCCAGCTATTGACGATGGAATAAACCACCGAGAGGCCAAGGCCCGTGCCCTTGCCCACCGGTTTGGTGGTGAAGAACGGTTCGAACACACGCGCCAGTGTTTGCGGGTCCATGCCGCAACCCTGATCCTTCACGCTCAGCCTGATCCACGGCCCCGGCCCCGGCAGACCGGCCACCGCCTGTTCGGGCCCAACCCGGTCCAGGTTCACGATAATGCGCCCGCGGCCGTTCATGGCATCCGAGGCGTTACGCATGAGATTCAGCACCACCTGCGAGACTTGCGTGGCGCTTAAAGCCGCCGTGGCGGTTTCCAACTGCAGCTGGCTTTCGACGGTGATGTTGGGCGGCAGGCCCTTCACGGCCAGATTCACCGCGTCAATCACCAGTGGCACCACATCCTGAGACAGCAACTGCGGCGTGTCGCGCCGTGCGAACGTCAGCACCTGGCGCACCACTTCGCGCGCCTTGCGGCCGCTGTTGCCGATCACCTCGAAGTACTGCTTGGCCTTGGCGGCGTCCTTGTCCAGCACGTCCATGCCAAGGTCCGACAGCGCGATGACGGGCTGCAAGAGGTTGTTGATTTCGTGCGCCACGCCGCCCGAAAGCTGGCCGAGGGCCTCCATCTTCTGCGATTGCAGCAACACCGCCGCGCGCTCCTTCTCGGCGGTCAGATCGCGCAAGGTGACGACGAATGCCGTGGCCGCGCGCCCCGGATGGTCGCGCACGGGCGCCAGTTCGACCTGGCCCGGAAACACGGTGCCGTCACGGCGGCGGCATTCGATCTCGAAGGCGCCGCCGTCAGAAGCACTCATGGCTGCCGCCACCTTGATCCAGACCGGATCGCTTGGGTCCGACGGCAGCGCATCGAACCCCGCCGTATTAAGGGAAAAGCTATTGTGCTGCGTCAGCGCCTCGAAGGCCGCATTGACGTAGACGACCGACAGGCCCGCATCGTCGGTGGTGAGCACCGCCACGCCGTTGGGCGAGGCCTCCAGGGCTTCGTAGAGAATGGCGTTTCGCCGCAGCAATTCGCGCAGTTCCTCTTCGCGCCGCTTGGCTTCACTGATGTCCTGGCAGGTGCCGAAACTGGCGTAGGGCGCGCCGCTGGAATCGAACAGCACCCGGCTGTCCAGACGCATCCAGCGCAGCGTACCGTCGCGTAAGATAACGCGGAACTGCACGTTGGCCATGGCGTTGCCCTGCGCAAGGTCGCGCTCGGCGCGCGCCACATAGTCGCGGTCCTCGGGGTGAACCAGTTCTTCGTAGCGGCCGCTGCCGGGCTGGTAAGTGTCGGGGGTGACGCCGTGCAGCGTGTACATGTGCGGCGACCACTCGGTCTGGCCCGTCTGCCAGATAGACTTGAAAGTGCCCATCTGCGCGATGCGCGTAGCTTCTTCCAGGCCCGCCACGGTTTCGATGAAATCGAATTCGCGCCGCTTGCGGAAGGTGATCTCGATGGCCGAGATGATCATGTAACGCGTCGGCGTGCGGCCATCGGGACCCACCAGCGGGTACGTCTGCACCGTATACCATTCGTTGTCGTAGAAATGCTCGAAACGCGCCTGGCCGCCGTCCGACGGGCGCGAGCGCATACGCTCCAGAAAAATGCGGAAGGCCCCGCCCACGGGCCGACCGATCGCCGCCTCGCGCGTGGCGCCCATCAGTCCCAAGGCTGAGCGGTTGGCCATGATCACACGGTCCTGGTCGTCGATCAGGGCCAGGCAGTTCTGCACGCTTTCCAGAAAGCCGAACAGCGACATCACATCGCCAACGGCCGCGCCGGGCAAGGAAGGGGTCATGGCGGAAAGTAACTCGCGGCCAGGGGGCTATCTCACCAGCCGGACTTTGAACGGCTTCATCATCCGTTTTACTTCGCGGCTGACGGAAACACCGTCCTGCTTGGGCATATCGTCGCGCTTGGGCGCCTCGGCGCGCAATTCGTCCTGGTAGACGATGCTTTCCAGATAGTCGGCGATGCTGGACAGTTCAGCGCGGCGCGACCGGTCTACGGCGGCGGCCTTGCGCAGGGCGTTGGCCGCGCGCGAAACCAGAATGTCGGACCGTTTCTCAGCCATGACGGCACCTGTGAACGCTGCCCTTGTTCCGGCCAATTCTAGGCCGGAACACCGAACAGGATATTAAGTTATTGCGGCGGAAGAATCAAAATCGCCCGCACGTCGTTGACGTTGGTGAAGGTGGGGCCCGTTGCCACCAGATCGCCCAACGCCTGGAAAAAGGGCGCGGTATCGTTATCGGCCAGGGCCCGCGCGGGGTTGAGGCCCAGATGCGCGGCCCGGGTCAGGGTATCAGGGGCGACCAGTGCGCCGGCGTGCTGGCCGTTGCCGTCGGTGCCGTCACTGTCGCACGCCAAGGCATACACACCCGGCAGGCCATTCAAGGCCAGTGCAAGCTCAAGCGCCAATTGCGTGTTGGGCCCGCCGGTGCCCGCACCTGTTACGCGCACCACCGCCTCGCCGCCCGAGAGCACCACGCATGGCGGTTTTACCGCGTGCGCGCCCGATACGATCGCGCGCGCCACTTGGGCATGCGTAGCGGCGAGGCGCGCTGCATCGCCCTCAAGCCGGTCGCCGAGGTCAACACACCCCAACCCGTGCGCCGCCACGGCGCGAATTATGGCCTCGAACGCATCGCGCGGACGCGCGACGATGATGTTTTCGACCGGCGACGATAAAACCTTGGGCGTTTCAGCCTTGGGACTGTTGAAATGCGCCAGCACGTCCGGGCTGACGGGAATACCGTACTTTTTCAAAATCGCCAGCGCCTGCCCCGCTGTCGTGGGATCGGGCACTGTCGGGCCCGAGGCGATGACGCTGAGGTCATCGCCGACGACATCCGAGATGACGAGCGAGACTACCCGTGCGGGCGCGCACGCCTGCGCCAACCGCCCGCCCTTGATGGCCGAGAGGTGCTTACGCACGCAGTTCATTTCATCGATGGCAGCGCCGCTGTTCAGAAGTGCGATGTTGATGGCTTGCTTGTCGGCAAAACTCACGCCCTCTGCAGGCAGACACATCAGTGCCGAGGCCCCGCCCGAGAGCAGGCACAGCACCAGATCATCGGCTTGGGCCTGAGCTGCCAGCGCCAGGATGCGTCTGGCGGCCTCCACGCCGCGCTGATCGGGTACGGGGTGAGCCGCCTCGACCACTGCGATGCGCGATGTCGGCAGCCGGTAACCGTCGCGGGTGATTACAAGGCCCGAGGCGCGCGCGCCATAGTGCGCCTCGGCGGCGGCGGCCATGGCGCCCGCCCCCTTGCCTGCCCCCAGTACGATCAACCGCCCATGCCGAGGCGCTTCGGGCAGAAACGGCGGCAGCCGCCGGCGCGGATCGGCGGCTGCCGTAGCGGTCTCGAACAGCCGGCGCAGAAACTGATGCGGGTCTGGAATGGCGTTCAAATAAAGCAACCTCTTGCGGTGGTGGCTTGTGATGGCGCTCCGGCCCGCACCGCACAAGAAAAATCGCGCTGTCTCCCATGACGCGGCCGGGAAAATATACTATCAAGACGGCATGAGCGCGCCGCAACTCTCCTCGCCCAAAGCCGTCCTGGACCTGTTCGCCCACGGCAAGAAAGTGTCCTTCACGCCGGGCGAGGTGCTGTTCCGCGAGGGCGATGCGGTCAGCGACGTGTTCTGCGTCATCGACGGCAATGTGGTGGTGACCCGCTTCGGCGAGAACGGCGAGCGGCAGATTCTGGCGTTCCTCTTTCCCGGCGACTTCCTGGGCATGACCTTCACGCCCCAGCACAACACGGGCGCCGAGGCCATGACGGCGGGCGCCTTGTGGTCGCTGCCGCGCAGCAAACTTCAACATGTTTTGGCGACACAGGCCGAGATGGGCGTGGCTTTCGCCGAAATGTCGGCGCGCATTCTCAACAACGCGCTCGATCTCATCTTCACGCTGGGCCGCAAGAATTCGAGGGCGCGCGTGGCCTCGTTCCTCTTACATTTGCGCACGCGCCAGGAGTTGTTGGGCCTGGAAGCCAACCGCATTCATGTGCCCATGACACGCCAGGACATCGCCGACTTCCTGGGCCTGACGATGGAAACCGTCAGCCGCTCGTTCTCGCAGCTCAAAGCCTCGGGGGCCATCAGGGCCGAAGCGCACGGCGACGTGGTGGTCAGCGACATGACCGCGCTGCGCGCCGCCGCCGAACTGGCGCGCGATTAAGTATTTTTCATTCCGCCCATCTGAGCGCGCATAAAAAAGGGGAGACGATACGTCTCCCCTTTTTGATTAATCGATCTATTTGCCTTCGTACTTGAAGGACACTTTCACTTTCGCTCGGTACGTGGCGATTTTTCCGTTCTCGATCGTCATATCGAGGGCCGACACTTCCGCCACGCGCAGCTCGCGCAGCGATTTTCCGGCGCGGTTGATGGCCGCGGCGGCGGCTTTCTCCCACGAGTCCGTGCTGGTGCCGATCAGCTCGATCACTTTGTAGACACTGGTGGCCATGCGATCTTCCCCTCCGGTTGAAACAGCGGGGCAAGTGTAGAAGCCTGGGGCCGGTTTGTATCGCGCGGCGTAGGCCTGGAAGGCGCAGATGCGGCCGTGTTGCGGTGCAATGGAATTGCGCTTGCGCTGCGAAAAGCCGCGCCGTCAGGTTAAGGCAAACCCCGCGCGGTAATGACCCAGCGGCAAAGCGGCGGCCACGGTCTGCGTCCAGGCCTGGCCCGCCGCCGCCAGCACCTGGCCGCCGGGACCGAACACCGCACTGCCGCTGGCCTGCACAAAGGAATCGCCCACGGGCGTGGCCGCGATGACAAAGCGGTCATGCGCAGCCGCGAATTGGCGCGCGCGCTCGAACGAGATGGGGCCCTCGGACAGTTGCACCACGATTTCAACATCGGGATGTGGAACTGCGTTGGTCCACGGATCGGCGAACGCGATGTTTCCGATGTCGGTGCGGTAAACAGGCTGACCGGTCTTGATTTCACCCGCCGGCGTCAGCAGTAAATCAGCGCCGCCCGCCCGCACTGCCAGCGTGACGCCGTACCGCGCCGCCTGGCCCGCCAATGCCGCTAGCGTGGAATTCGCAGGATCGACGGGCACAGGCACGCAGATGAGATCCTTGCGCGCGCCGCTGACAACAACGGCGTCAAGCTCGGCCGCCATATCACCCAACGTCCGCGCGCGCGATTGCATTACCGCAACAGTGATGAACTCGGCGCGCAGAGGCTCGCGGGCTTGAGTGCTGAGCGGCAACGCAACAGCCGCGGCACTCGCTGCGGCCACACCCATATGAAACTGCCGCCGGTTCATGCGCATTTCTAATGCTTCACCTGGCTGTAGCCGAGTTTCACGCCGACAATGGCAGCAGCGTAATACACCACGGCATAAACGATCATAGAGACGATCAGACCGTACAGAGCGGGCACCGTCCAGACCGGCGTATAGAATGTACTGGCGGCCCCCACCACGTAGGCGATCATGGCGGCCGGGTTCCACACCTGCAGGCGGCCCAAATCTTCCGTACGGTAGTTGGTGCGGTGGACAAGGTAGTAATCGACGATCAGCGGGCCCACCAACGGCGGCACGATGTTGGCGAGAATGTTGATCCAGTCGAAAAAGTTCTGATAGATGCCGAGCCCGAAGATGGTGCCCAATGTGCCCAAGAGCAGCACCATGGCCTTGGTGCGCAAGCGGAACGTGGAGGCCGTCTGCACCACCGGCAGATACAGGTTGGCGTCGCCCGTGGTCCACAACGCGAGGCTCATGCCGATCAGGCCTAAACCGCCGATGACCAAGCCTTGCTTGGCGATGCTCATGTAATCGGTGAAGTCCGCCGAGCCCGAAGCCGTGGCCCCCATGGCGCCAATTATTTGCAAAAAGTACTGCGAGATGATGAGAACGATGAACGGGATAGCTATGGCCACCCACGCGGATTTTGCAAAGCGCGTGTATTCAGGCATCACTACAGCACCCACGATCCACGAACCGATGACGATGTTGATGGCGGTGATCATGGAGATGGGCGCCTTGGCAGCGTTCGCGGTCGACATGGCCAGGAACGCGTCCCAACCGCCGGCCTGGCCAATGCTGAGGTAGGCCGCATAGAAGCCGACGATGACCAGGATGATCACGGACGGCACGCTGATTTTCTGGATGCCCTTCACGCCGTAGTACGTGGTGCCGGTGTAAAGCGCGCCCGCGAACAGCGCGAACACATAGAACCACGGGCTGCTGAACCCGGCCAAGCCTGCGTACTCCGCCTGACCGAAGATACCTACAACGATGCCCTGGACCCACGCGAACCCGAACGCGCCGACGACGATGCCCTGCCAACCGGTGGTGAGAATGGCGAGAAAGATGACGGGCAGGTACACGCCTATGCGGCCGTAGGCGAAACGGTAGAGTAGGCCTGAGTTGCAGGCGGTCTTGTAGCCCATGTAGCCGACGGCAGCCCCCACCGCGAAGTTGACCAGATTGCCCCAGAAGGCCGCCTCGATCAGGTCGGGCCAGAACGGCACGCCGGCCGCCACGCTGCCGCCCGTCAGCAGCCCGGTGATGAGGAAACCCCACCCGAACGCGAGCGCCAGCATGGGCCCGGCGGGCTGCTTGTGCTCCTCGCGGGTGGGCGCCAGCGGGTTATCGTCGGAGGCCGCTTCTTCGGCCTCGTTGACCTTGAAATAATCAGCAATCGCCTGCAACACGAACGCCTCCCCCAAAGCCCCCAGACCAATAGGTTAGGCCAAGGTCTTGGGGCCCCTCAATGGTTATCACGCGACTGAGCCGCATTTCGGACCATGATCGCAGCAGCCGCTTGCGGCATGATAGCTTTTCTGGCCCGCTTTACGGCAGGAGTGGCCCATGCCCGTGATTCATGAACACGCGGTGATGCCCAGGCCCAACCACGACGAGTTGGCCGAGGAAAATTTCACCCGTGCGCTGGCGGTGAAGCTGGAAACCCGCCTGCGGCCCAGGTTGCGCGGCATTTTCGAAAGCACGGTGAAGCCCGCCTTCGTTACGCGCGAGGGCCGCGAGCCCACCGCGCGGGAAATCGCCAAAGACATGCGCAAGGTGAACGCCAATAGGATGTGGTACCGCCTGCGTACCGACAACCAGGACCGCATGTATCAGGTCAGCAGCGCGATGATCGAGCGGCAGTTGGACGAGCTGGCCGCCACGGCCAAGGCCGTTTCGGGCAAGCTGGGCTCGCTGACGCTCAATCCCGGCCTTGATATTCCGGGCTACCTGTCCGAGATCGACATTCACCGCAAGCCCGGCGGTTATCATACCGAATTCACAGCCGACGACGTGGCGGCGGGCGCGCAGTACGACCGCACAATTTCAGTGCATAACATGGGCAGCCAGGGCCCGCACAATGACGATCCCGGTGTCACGCTGGCGGCATGGATCAGGCAGCGTTTTCCGGCGCTGAAACCCAAACGCATCCTGGACATGGGTTGCACCATTGGTAACAACACCCTGCCCTACGCAACCGCCTGGCCCGACGCCGAGGTGCACGGCATCGATTGCAGCGCGCCGTGCGTGCGCTATGCCCACGCCCGGGCCAACGCCCTCGGCGTCGCAGCGCACTTTCATCAAATGAATGCCGAGGCCACCACGTTCTCCGATGCCTCGTTCGATCTGGTGGTGTCGCGCATTCTGCTGCACGAAACCAGCCGCGCGGCGCTGCCCAACATTTTCCGCGAATGCCACCGGCTGCTGCGGCCCGGCGGCGTGATGCTGCATTGTGACGCGCCGCAGTTCGACGAAATGGACGCCTACCAGGCCTCGCTGCGCGACTGGGATGCGACCTGCAACAACGAGCCCTTCATGCTGACGGTCTACGCCCTGCCCCTGGAAGACATGTATGTTGCGGCGGGCTTCGCCAAGGCCGATACCTTCCGCGGCACCGCGCCCAGCCTGTTTTTCCAGCAACGCAACCCAGACCCCAACGCCACGCGCAGCGGCGGCCGTTACTTCTTTACTGGCGCAGAGAAAGCTGGCGCCCTGAACCGCTAAGGCCGGTTTACTGTGCAGCCTGAAGCTGCTGCTCGGCCAAGGGCAGATACAGCGAGAACACCGTCTGCTCGTTGGGCACGCTGTGCACGTCCACCGCCCCGCCCCAGCTTTTGGTCAGGCCCGCCACCACCGACAGCCCCAGCCCCGTGCCTTCGGCTTGCGACTTAGTGGTGAAGAACGGATCGAACACCTTCTCGATGCTGCCCGCCGGAATGCCCGGTCCATCGTCGGCGATGTTCAGCGTGCAGTAGTGGCCGGGGCGCAAGCCCAGGCGGCGGTCGTCCACATAGACGGTGCCGGCTGAAATGGTGATGCCGCCCATGCCGGCCGCCTTGCCGGCTATCGCCTCGATGCTGTTGTTGATCAGGTTGGTCAGCGCCTGAGCGAAGCCCGTGTGGTCCACCCAGACAATCAGCGGCTCCGCCGGCAGCACCAGACTGAGCCTGACGCCTTCGGGGATGCGCGCCGAGACCATGTCGATGGTGTCGCGCACGGCCTTGGCCAGTTCTACCTGTTCCTTGCGCGGCGGGCTTTCACGGGCGAACGACAGTACGTTCTTGACGATGGCCGAAGCGCTTTCGGCGGCCTTGCGGATTTTCGAAAACGAGGATGCGGCGTCGCCGGCCTTGGCGCGGGCCGAGCCTGAATCCGAGTAAATCAGAATGGGCTGCAACAGATTGTTGATTTCGTGCGCAAGACCGCTGGTGAGCCGGCCCAGGGCTTCATCCTTCTTGCGCGTCTCGAGGATCTTGCGCTGGCGTCGTACTTCGGTGACGTCCGCGCCGATGCCCCGATAGCCCAGGAAATTGCCGTCAGCATCGAATATGGGGTTGGCGCTGTTGCGCACCCAGCGCACCTCACCGTCGCGCCCGCGGGCGGGCACCGTCAGGTTGCGCACCGGTGCGCGCGCCTGGCGCAGGCGCAAAAGTTCATCCAGGTCGTGCGGCTCCAGGCTTGGCGCGAAAATATCGCCGATCTGCCGCCCGACAAGATCGGGAAACATTTCACTGCCCTGGCCCACGAACAGCGTCACCATACCATTGGCGTCGGTTTCCCATTGATAATCGCTCGAGCATTCCACCATGTCCTTCAGGCGGATTTCGCTTTCCCGTAAAGCGATTTGAATTCCGCGGTTCATGCGGTAGCGGCGAATCAGCGAGATCAGAAGCGCGATGATGATGATGAAGCTGAGCAGGCAGGCCACGATCAGCACCATCGTCGACTGACGCCAGTCGGCCATGATGCTGGTCATGGGCACGGCGGCGACCACCACGAACGGATAGCGTGGCGACATGCGGAAGGCGAACACGCGCTCCTTGCCGTCCTCTTTGGCGAACGCGACGTAGGCCCCTTCCTGTGCCTCGTGGATAGCGGTGCGGAACAGGCGCGAATCCGCGTACATGTTGCCCACCGACAGCACCGTGCCCGGCGTTGCATACAACAGCACACCGTCGATGCGGAACAATGTCACAGCCCCGTCCTGCACCGGGCTTGCCGTTTTGAAGATGTCCTCGACCGAGGACTTGCGGATGGCCACGGTGGCGATGCCGATGAAGCGCCCGTCCGCCGCCCACACGCCCTTGGTCAGCACGATAATGGGCGCGCGGGTGGCTTCGCCGGGCTTGACCTCGCTGATGTAGACCTGATCGGTCGTGGGGTCGGCGTTCTTGTGGGTGGTAAAGGTGGGACGCTGCGAGAAATCGGTCTCGGCGAACTCGTTGTTCAGGTGAAACAGGCCGTTGTCGCCGCGCATCAGCGAATGAACAATATGCCCATCGGTACCGATGAAACTTAAGGACAGGATGAACGACCATTCCTGGGCGATCAGCGCGAAATCGGCGGGGATGCGGGTGGCCGTGCTGTCGCCTCGCGCATCTGCGGCGCGTGCCGCCCCCGCGATGACGTCGGTGGCGATTTCGGCCGACTGCAGGGTCGCCGTCAGGCCCGCTTCCAGGGTGCGCACCAATTGCAGCGCGTCGCCGTCGGCGCGCTGCAAGGTCTGCCGGCGGCTGTCGATGATGTGATAGGCGCCCAGCACCGTCAGCACGATCATCGGAATCGCGCCGATCAGCACGATGCGCATCAACAGATTGGTCCGCCGCCCCAGGCCGGCGTTTGGCATGCTCGCCCCGCCAAAAATGGTCATTGCCACACAAGACACTATGCCGTGGTCCATCCCAAGCTTCCACCGCCGAGAGCGGGCGGGCTAGAGTGGCCAGCAAGCGTGGCATTTGCACAACAACGCAGCGCAACGCGTGCAACCCTCGGGGATTTCAAGGGGATACACGACCATGAGCCAGACCGCACCGCAACCCGCCGCAACCGAGCCGCCCTATCCGTCCGCGGGCTACGCCTGGTACGTCGTGGTCATTCTAATGCTGGCGTATGTGTTCGCGTATCTCGACCGCTTCATCCTGACCTTGATGGTCGAACCCATCAAACGCGACCTCGGCATCACCGACACGCAGATGAGCCTGGTCTTGGGCCTGGCCTTCGCCATCTTCTACACGGTCCTGGGCATTCCCATCGGGCGGCTGGCCGACCACAAGAACCGCCGCACCATCGTGGCCGTGGGCATCGCGGTGTGGAGCGTGATGACGGCCGCCTGCGGCTTGGCCAAAAACTTCTTCACGCTGTTCCTGGCGCGCGTCGGCGTGGGCGTGGGCGAAGCGACACTGCAACCTTGCGCCACATCCATCCTCAGCGACTACTTCCCGCGCGGCAAGCGCGGCCTGGCCTACAGCGTCTACGCCTGGGGTCTTGGCCTTGGCGCGGGGGGTGCCATGATTCTGGGGGGCCGCGTGATCGAAGCCGTCTCGAAAGGCGGCACCATGGTGCTGCCCATCGTGGGCGAGGTGTTCCCCTGGCAGGTGGTGTTCTTCGTCATCGGCCT
>JAEUKM010000271.1 GCA_016793085.1 Rhodospirillaceae bacterium | reverse complement strand
CCCTCACCCTCGCTTCGCTCGACCTCTCCCAAAGGAGAGGTTACGTACCCTAGCTTGCGATCAATGAACTGAGCGAGCGGTTGGCCACCGTCAGCATGGCGAGGTTCAGCCCGTCGGTGGAGCGGATTTCACCGTACACCGCGTCATACCTCTCGGCGTTAGCCTTGTTGCCGTCCACCCACGCATCCACGGCTTTAACACCCGTGAGCTTCTTGGCCTTGGCCTGCGTGATGATGCGTTGGGCCAGATTGGTCTGGTGCGCATACAGCTCTTCTACTGCCGCCGATACCGCCAAACGATCCCAGTGGCTGGCGCGCACCATGCCCTCGGTGCGGGCGCGCAAGGCACCCATGCCGAAACGTTCGCCCGTCAGGTAATAAATCTTTGCCACCTGCTGGATAGGCTGCTTCACCGTGTCGGCCAAGCGCAGGATGTCGTTGGCCGCAGCCAGGCGGTAGAGCGAGGCCACCGTGAACGCAAGCTCCGCCGGAACGCCCTTGGCCTTGAAGGCCTCGGCCTGCTTGTTCACGTAAGCCGCCACTTCGTCGGACCACAGGCTCTTGAAGTTCTGGCGCAGTTCCTTCACCGCCGGCTGCAACTTGCCGATTTCCTTGGAGATGTCGATAGGTCCGGTCACGTGCCGCAACAGCCACAAGACGCTGCGTTCAACCATGCGGTTGATCTCGATCAGCATGTCGGTCTGGGCTTCGGCCGAGACCTTGTTGTCCAAGGCCTCGATGGCTTTCCAAATTTCGCGCAAGTCGAAGGCCGTGCGGGTGATCACGTAGGCTTTCGCCACATCCACCGGCCCCAGCCCCGTGCGGTCCATCAGGGTCGTCAGGAACGACGGGCCCACGCGGTTGATGAAGCTGTTGGTGGCCACAGTCGCGATGATTTCACGGCGCAGTTTGTGGCGGCGGATGGCGTCCAGATATTTCTTGCGCAACGGTGTCGGGAAGTACGTGATCAGGTCATCCTCGGCCGTGGGATCATCGGGCAGGTCCGAGTTGATCAGCTTGTCGTATAGCCACATCTTGCCGTAGGACAGGAACACCGCCAGTTCGGGCCGCACCAGGCCCAAACCCTTGCTCATACGTTCCTGGATGTCTTCGTCGCCGGGCAGGAATTCCACATCGCGGTTGAGCAACCCTTCGCGCTCGAACAGCTTCATGGTGCGCTGCTGGCCTTCCAGCAACTCGGCCGCGCGGCGCTGCAAAATACTGATGGTCTGCGATTGCTGATAGTTGTCGCGGAGCACTAGCTCGCCCACCTCGTCGGTCATTTCTGCCAGCAGTTTATTGCGGTTGGGCAGGCTCAGCTTGCCCGCAGCCATCTGACCGTTGAGGAGAATCTTGATGTTTACCTCATGGTCCGAGCAGTCTACCCCGGCGGAATTGTCGATGGCGTCGGTGTTTAGCCGCACGCCCGCTTGGGCCGCTTCGATGCGTCCGCGTTGTGTCATCCCAAGGTTCGCGCCCTCGCCCACCACCTTGGCGCGGATCTGCTCGCCGTTGATGCGGATGGCGTCGTTGGCGCGGTCGGACGCGTCTGCATGGCTTTCAGCCGAGGATTTCACGTAGGTGCCGATGCCGCCGAAGAACAAGAGATCCACCTTCATGCGCAGAATCGCATTGAGGATTTCCGTGGGCGTTGCTTCGGCCTTGTTGATCTCCAGGAGTTCCTTCATCTCGGGCGAGAGCTTGATGGACTTGGCCGAGCGCTCAAAAATGCCGCCGCCCTTGCTGATCAGCTTGGCGTTGTAGTCCGTCCAGTTGGAGCGCGGCAGTTTGAACATCCGCACCCGCTCCTCGAAGCTCTTGGCCGCGTCCGGGTTGGGGTCGATGAAGATGTGCAGGTGGTTGAAGGCGGCCTGCAGCCGCGCATGCTTGGATAGCATCATGCCGTTGCCGAACACATCGCCGCTCATATCGCCCACGCCCGCGACAGTGAAAGGCTGGCTTTGGGTGTCGACACCCATTTCGCGGAAGTGGCGCTTCACGCACTCCCAGGCGCCCTTGGCCGTGATGCCCATGGCCTTGTGGTCGTAACCGACGGACCCGCCCGAGGCATAGGCATCGCCCAGCCAGAAATTGTATTCAGCTGATATTGCGTTGGCGATGTCCGAAAATGTGGCTGTGCCCTTGTCGGCGGCCACCACCAGATACGGGTCATCGGCATCCTTGCGCACCACGCTGGCGGGCGGAACGATCTGGTCGTTCACGACGTTGTCGGTGATGTCGAGCAGGCCGCGTTGCAGCGTCTGGTAACAGGCGATGCCTTCCGCCTGGAAGGCGTCGCGGCCGCCGGTCGCGGGCGGGCGCTTCACGACAAAGCCGCCCTTCGAGCCCGTGGGCACGATCACGGCGTTCTTCACCATCTGGGCTTTCACCAGGCCCAGAATTTCCGAGCGGAAATCCTCGCGCCGGTCCGACCAGCGCAAGCCACCGCGCGCTACCTTGCCGCCGCGTAAGTGAATGGCTTCCACGCGTGGGCTATAAACGAACACTTCCACATTGGGCCGCGGCAGCGGCAGATCGGGGATCTGCTTGCTGTTCAGCTTGATCGAGACATACGGCTTGTGCGAACCATCGGCGGCTTTCTGGAAGTAGTTGGTGCGCAAGGATGCTTCGATCAGCGTCAAATAACGCCGCAAAATGCGGTCTTCGTCGGCGTTGGTCACCGCATCCAAGGCGGCGGTGATCTCGGCCGTCAGTTTTGCGGCTTGCGCCGCGGTTGCTTTTGCCTTCGAGCCCGTGTTCAGGGCGGGGTCGAAGCTGGTGACGAACAGGTCCACCAGCAGGCGCGCAACGCCCGGGTGCTTCTCAAACGCCGTTTCGATGTACGTCTGCGAGAACGGGAAGGCCACCTGGCGCAAGTATTTCGCATAACTGCGCAGGATCACCACTTCGCGCCATTTAAGCCCTGAGAAAGTGACGAGCTTGTTGAACCCGTCGCTTTCCATCTCGCCGTTCCAGACGCGCAAGAATGCATCTTCCACCGGTTCGCGCACGGCTTCGATGTTCAGTTCTTTGCCGCCCGCGACCGTCATCAAAAAGTCGTGCAGCCACACCGCATTGCCGCCCGCCGAGCCTTGCGGGCTGATCTGGTAGGGCTCCTCGCCGACGGCGCGGAAGCCCAAGTTCTCCAGCACGGGGATGACGTCGGACAGGGCCAGAACCGTTCCCGTGTTATAGATCTTGATGGCGACCGTGCCCGCTGTGGACTTGGGCTTGTAGACATAAATGCCCACCTGCTTGTCGCCCGAGCATTTCATCACGCGGGCCGCATCGCCCACGGCCTCTTCCGGGTCGAAGCGTTCCTTGTAGGCGTTGGGGAAGGCATGGGCGAACAGGTTGAACTGGCGCACGCCCTCGGCCTCGCCGTGGGTCTTGATCAACGCATCTTTAAGCCCATCGGCCCAGGCGCGGCTGGCCTTGGCGATCTGCGTTTCCAGGGCCTTGAAGTCCACCTTGGGCACGGCCCCGGGCTTGGTGGCGATGATGTAGTGCACGCGCGCTTGCGCCGCGTCGCTGACTTGCGTGTAGTAAGTCGACAGCCGGCCGTTGAAGGCCTTCACCAGAATGTCGCCGATCACGCCGCGCAATTGCGTATCGAAA
The DNA here is from genome assembly GCA_016793085.1 of Rhodospirillaceae bacterium. Classification (GTDB taxonomy): domain Bacteria; phylum Pseudomonadota; class Alphaproteobacteria; order Rhodospirillales; family Rhodospirillaceae. Next base: position 48,045 of record JAEUKM010000271.1, on the reverse strand, counting down.
CGGTCGCGCGGCACATACACTAGGCACGAGGCGAAACGCTCGAATTGGTCGAGGCGGATGAACACGGCCGTGCGCGCGCGTTCCTGAAGGTGCAAAAGCCCCAGGCCCACCTGCTGCAGGTACTCGTCCGAGCTTTCGAACAGTTCGTCGCGCGGCAGATTCTCCATGATGTTTTGCAGGCGCTTGCCGTCATGCCCGTGCTTGCGGAAACCCACACTCGCCCGAATGCGGTCGATCTTGCTGCGCAGGATCGGCACGAAATTGGGACTGTTGGTGTAGACATCCGCCGTGAACAGGCCCACGAACATGCGCAGGCCCGAGACTTTGCCCGCCTCATCGAAGGTTTTCACCGCGATCACGTCATAGTGCACGCGGCGGTGTACGGTGGCGCGCTGGTTGGCTTTGATCACCAGGAAAATGTTGGCGCTGTCGAGGAAATGGGCGAACTGGGCGGGCACTTCGGCGCCGTCCACCAGGCCCTCGAACACGCCGATCTGACGCTTGGTCAGCACGCCTAAGCTTTCGTTCTGGACGATGTTGACGATCTTCTTGCCGGCCTTGTTGCCGTCCAGCGTGTAGCGGCGGTAACCCAGGAAGGTGTAGTGGTCGTCGTGCAGCCAGCGCAGGAAGCTTGAGACTTCCTCGGCCTGCTCGCGGGTCACTCCCGGCGACGGCCCGTCGAAATCCGCCGACAGACGCCCGGCATGGCGGCGCATCTGCTGCCAGTCGCGCACCGACAGGCGCACGTCATTCAAAACGCTCGTGATATTGTCGCGGATACGCTCGGCCATGTCGGGATCGGCCAGGGGGCTGATCTCGATGTGCATGACCGATTCCACAACCTGCCCCGAGGGCCCCGATGATTGTTCGTCGTCGCCGGAATCAAGCAGGCCCGTCAGTTTGCCAGCGCTATCGCGGGCGACGGTCAGAATCGGGTGAATGGCCAGTTGCGGCTGTTCCTCGATGCGGTCCAGTTCGGCGGTGACGGAATCCACCAGGAACGGCATGTCGTCGTTGACGATGATGATGGTGGTTTTCTCGGGTCCGCCTTTGCCGCCGCCGGCGATCACGCGCACCTTGGGCGCGCCGGCGCTGCGGCTCTGCATCGTCTCCCACACGGTGATGGCGGTAGCGGCTAGTTGATCGGCCGAACGGCCCTTCAGATCGTCCGGCGGAGAACCTGCGTAGAACTGCCCGATGAAGCGCTTGATGGTGTCGCGTTCCGTTGCCGAGGCTTTCTTGCCGGCGGCGTCTTGCGCCTTCTTGATGATGTCCGCGATCTCGCTGTTGGCCCAAGTGACCATGGTACGTTCTCTCCCCCAACCGGCGCGGCGTGACGATGACGCCCGCGTTTGCGCGCTACTCCCAAGAACCTTAGCATAGTCAGGGCGTTAGGGCAGGGGAGCGAACGGCAAAGTTCCGTGAATGCTGCGTTGCAGCATCGGCAGAATTTACATCGTTTTGCACCGGTTTTCCGTATCCGCGGGCATGATGCGCCGGTCGAGAGGTTTTCTGTCTAAGGGGTGCGCCATGTTCGACATCACCACGCTCACGGGCTTTCACACGATTATGAGTATTATCGCGATCCTGGTGGGCATCCCGGCGCTGATGGAGTTGTTCAAGGGCCGCGTCAACAGCCCCATCTCCACGGCGTTCCTGGTCCTTGCCATTGGAACAAGTGTGACCGGCTATTTCTTTCCCTTTGTCGGCGTCACGCCTGCGCAAATCGTCGGCGCTATCGCACTCATTATTCTGGCTGTGATGCTGCTGGCCCGTTTCAAGTACGGGCTTTCGGGCGCGTGGCGCTGGATCTATGCCGCAGGCATGGTGGTGTCGGAATACCTCTTGGTGTTCGTGGCGGTGGTGCAGGCATTCAACAAGGTCGGCGCGCTGGCAGCACTGGCGCCCACCCAATCCGAACCACCCTTTGCCATCAGTCAGCTAATCGTGCTGGCGGCCTTCGCCTTCATCGGTTTCAAAGCCGCGAAAGCCTTCAAGCCCACTTAGTGTTGAAATCTGCCGCGGTCTGATGCGTCGCCTCAGACCACAATAGTCTTACCGCTAATATCGTTCAGGTTCTCAAACCCGTCCTTGGTGATCAGCGTCAGGTCTTCCAGGTGCGACGAGCCGCCGGCCCCTGATTCCAGCAGCGGGCAATCGACACTCAAGACCATGCCCGGCTCCAGCACCATGTCGCCCACGGGCGGCAGGCCGGTGTTGCCCACATGGTCCGAGTGGTACAGGCCGACACTGTGGGGCGTGAAGGAGATGTTGTAGTCCACGTTCAGGCCCTTCAGCGCCTTCTTGCCGATCTCGCGCACGTCGGAGAATTTCAGGCCGGGCTTTAAATTCTCGCGCACGATGTCCCAGGCCTTGCCGGTGGCATCGGTCACTTTCTTCATGGCGGCCGGCGGCTCGCCCACAAAGACAGCGCGCGCGTAATCGCCGTGATAACCCATGTATTCGCTGACGCAATCGATAGAGAAGCACTGGCCGTCGCGGAACTTGGCCGAGTACGTGGGCGAGCTGACACGGTCAATCACCATGAACACGCCCCGGTGGCCGCGCAAGGCGGCCGCGGCAAAAAAGTTCGCGCGCAGTTCACGCACATCGGCGCCGGCGCGCACCACCTTCACCGCCTCTTTCGCCGCTTCGGCGTTGTTGAATGCGGCCTGGCGCATCAGCTCGATTTCCACCGCCGACTTCACGGGCCGGATGCGGCGTAAGGCATCGTCGGCATCCACAACGCTCGCTTCGGGCGCGGCCTCCGCCATCGCCTTGCTGATGGCGATGTGGTCGACAGCGATGCGGCCTTTCATGAGGCCCAAGTCTTTCAGCGCCGCGCGCATGGCGGATTCCGCATTCGGTTTGGCGGGGTCCTTGGCGAACGTTGCCTCCACCACGCTTTTGCGCGTGCTTTCGATAAAATCGAACTTGGCGGCCTTGCGGTCGGGGAAGGTTTCGAAGGGCGCGGCCTTGGGCTCGCCGTTCTCCATCACGCCCGGCACCTTGGACGTGTAGACGTACACCGGAACGTTCAGGCCTTCCGATTCCAGCGCGACGTTGTAGTAGTACAGAAACGCGGGCGCGATCAGCGACAGGCGCTGCTTTTCATTACGCGTAATCACGGCGAACACACTGGGGGTGTGGCCCATCTTGGGCGAACTCAAATCCAGCCCCGTGGCGTGATAAAGGTTGGTGCCCCCGCCGACGATGATCGCATCCAGACCCAGCAGCGCCATCACCTTGTCGGCCTGGGCGAAGTTCATGCGCGGGCCCACGATGGGCGCCGGCAGTTTCGGGATGTTGGGTATGCCCGCGCTTGCTCCGGCCGCGGCCTGGGCGGTGCCGATCATGCCGATCCCCGTTGCGCCGAATGCCGCTGTTAATGCCAAGCGCCGTTCCATAAGACCTCTCCCGAAGTGAATTGCGGCGGAACGCTATACCGGCGGCTGAGGCCTCTCCAGGCGAAAAGAAATTTGTTGGCAATTTCAACGGGTTAACATCAACGGCCCACAGAACAACCCAATGATTCCAATAGGTTAGGGGCTACCGCAGACGGCGGGTCCGGGCTTTAGGTCTGATGTGGAAGATTTGGTTTGGAAAAATGGAGCGGGCGAAGGGATTCGAACCCTCGACCCCGACCTTGGCAAGGTCGTGCTCTACCCCTGAGCTACGCCCGCGCTCCAGCGCGTCAGGGTCTGGTAGGAACCCCGAAAAGAGGGCCGGACTATAGTCATTTAGCGACCCATTGCAAGGGTCGCGGCGGGGCAAAATGGGCGGCTTTAAAAGCCGTGGAAAACGCCCGCCCGCTCTTGCCTTTGGCCCGATTCCGGCACATGTAACCCGCAGGTTTTGCACGAGGTTTAAGGCCGATGTTGATTGGTGATTCGAGCGGCGCCGTGGCCGCGGGTTCAAGCGCAATTCCCGCGGGCGACCTGATCAAGGAATCGGGCGCGGCCACCTTCATGCACGACGTCATCGAGGGCTCAAAATACACCCCCGTTATCGTCGACTACTGGGCTCCCTGGTGCGGCCCCTGCAAGCAACTCACCCCCACCCTGGAAAAGCTGGTGAAGCAGTACGCCGGCAAGGTGAAGTTGGTGAAGGTGAACGTCGACGACAACCAGCAGCTTGCCGCCCAGTTCCGGGTGCAGTCCATTCCTGCCGTTTACGCCTTTAAGGGCGGCCGCCCGGTCGACGGCTTTATGGGAGCGATGCCCGAAAGCCAGGTGAAAACCTTTATCGAAAAACTTACGGGCGGCGGCGGCAACCCCATCGACGAAGCGCTGGCCGAAGCCGAAGCCTTCATCGCCGAAGGCCAGCCCGAAACGGCGCTGGAGATCTACCAGGAAATCCTGGCGCAAGACCCCGCCCACGTGAAGGCCATGGCGGGGGCCTTGAAAACCTATATTGCGCTGGGCCAGGACGAGACGGCGATTGATCTGCTGTCCAAGCTGCCCGACGATTTGAAAAAAGCTGCCGAGATCGCCGCCGTGCAGACGGCGCTGGATCTGAAAGCCCAGGCCGCGGGTGCGGGCGGCGAAGTGGATGCGCTGGCCGCCAAGGTTGCCGCCAACCCGAAAGACTTGCAGGCCCGCCAGGACCTGGCCATGGCCCGCTTCGGCGCCGGCGACAAGGAAGGGGCCATGAACGAACTGCTGGAATCTATCCGCATCGACCGCAAATGGAACGAAGAGGCCGCGCGCAAACAACTAGTGAAATTCTTCGAAGCCTTCGGGCCGGCGGACGCGCTGACGGTTCAGGGCCGGCGCAAACTCTCCTCCATCCTCTTTTCATGATGTAGACTTAAGGCGTCATGCGCAGCCCTACGCAAACCCGCTACGAAGACCTGCCCGAGGAGCTGGCGGTGTTTCCGTTGCCGGGGGCGCTGCTGCTGCCTTGGGGCCGTTTGCCGCTCAACATTTTCGAGCCGCGTTATCTCAACATGACGCTGGATGCGCTGAAGTCGGGCCGCATCTTCGGCATGATCCAGCCGGACCAGACCAAGCTGAACCGTGCACGCGCCACGGCGGAAATCGCGGGCTCGGACAGCAACATCATCACCCTGCCCACGGAACCGCCCATCTATTCGGTGGGCTGCGCCGGGCGCATCGCCTCTTTTGAAGAAACCGATGACGGGCGGCTCTTGGTGTCGCTGAAGGGTCTTATCCGCTTCCGTGTCGCCGAGGAACTGACGGGCCAGCGCGGCTACCGGCGCGTGCGCCCGCAGTACGGCGAATTCCAGGCCGACATGCAGGACGCGCCCAAGATCGATCTTGACCGCGACACGCTGATGGAGCGCTTAAAGCCTTATCTCGATGCCCAGGGCATGAAAGTGAATATCGACGTCATCAAGAATTTATCGGACACGACACTGGTGACCTCGCTGTGCATGATCTGCCCCTTCGACCCGCGCGAGAAGCAGGCGTTGCTTGAAAGCCCGACGCTGCAGGCGCGCGCCGAAACCCTGATGACGCTGCTGCAAATGGGCGTGTTCGATGCCAGCGGCAAGCCCGACGGCCCGCGCCAGTAATCAAGCGCCAATAACCAAGCGCCTGTAATTAATATATGTGATGAATCCCATGGCCACCGAAGTCGATCCGAAGCTCTTGGAAATTCTGGTCTGCCCGCTCACCAAGGGCCCCCTGGAGTACGACCGCGCCAAGCAGGAACTGGTGAGCAAAAAGGCGGGCCTGGCCTACCCGGTGCGCGACGGCATCCCCATCATGCTGGCCGACGAAGCGCGCAAACTTGATGCGTAACTTATGACCGGTCAGGAACCATGGCCGACCGAGATCAACTACGATCCGGCCGCTAAGACCGTCCGCATCGCCTTCGACAACGACCGTGTGTTCGAACTCCCGGCGGAATACTTACGCGTCGAAAGCCCCTCGGCCGAGGTGCAGGGCCACAACCCCGCCGAACGGCAGTTCGTGCCCGGCCGCGCGCACGTGGGCATCATCGACATGGAGCCCGTGGGCAATTATGCCGTGCGCATTATCTTCGATGATCTGCACGACACCGGCATATATTCCTGGCGCTATTTTTATGAATTGGGTCGCGACTACGCTGAACGCTGGCAGACGTATCTTGAAGGCTTGAAGGCGCGCGGGCTTAAACGCGAACCCTGAAATAAAACTCTATAACGCTTCGCCGCGCAGCAGTTTGGGCAGATCGCCCACCGTGCCCATGGCGTGACGCATGAAGAATTTCTTCAAGGGCGGAATGCGGTTGACGATGCCCAAGCCCAAATCCCGGGCGATGCGGATGGGCGCGATGTCGTTGGAGAAAAGCCGGTTCAGCGCGTCGGTGACGCCCGCCATCAGCAGGTTGTCGGCGCGCCGCCAGCGTTCGTAACGCTCCAGCACCGAGGCATGGGCGGGCTCCAACCCTAAGCGTTTGGCGTCCACTATGGCTTCGATCAGCGCACCCACGTCGCGCAAGCCAAGGTTCAGGCCCTGCCCCGCGATGGGATGAATGGCGTGCGCCGCATCGCCGATCAGGGCCAGGCGGCTTTTGACGTAGGTGTGCGCGAACTGCACGCCCAGGGGATAGCTGAAGCGCGGGCCGACCAGCGTCAATTGCCCTAAAAAGCCTCCCACGCGCTCGTCGATGGCGGCGATGAAATCCGCATCGTTCAGGGCCAGGTAGTGCTGCGCCAGATGTGCCGCTTCCGTCCACACCAGCGATGACTGATGCCCGCCCTTCAAAGGCAGAATAGCGAAGGGCCCCGCCGTTAAAAAACGCTCGTGCGCAATGCCCTGGTGCGGGCGCTCGTGCCCGATGGTGGCGACAATGGCCGTTTGCGGATAATCCCAGCCCGTAAGCGCAATGCCCGCCGCGTCGCGCAAGGCAGATGTGCGCCCTTCGGCGGCCACCACCAGTTTGGCCGTTACCGTGCGCCCGCTTGCCAGCGTCAGGGTGGCGGCGTCGGCCGATTGCGACAGGCCTTGCACGGTGTCGGGGGCGATCACCGTCAGATTTCCGTGCGCGCTCTCGAGCCCGCGCGCGATGGCGTCGCGCAGGTGGCGGTTCTCCAGCATGTAGCCCAGGGGGCCTTCGTTCGTAACGCCGTCGCCCAGCGCGCGGTGGTCGTAATGCAGAAACAGCAACGACGACCCATCGGACACCCGTATGTCCAGAATGGGTTCAGCCTTCTCGGCCAGGTGCGCCCACAAGCCCACACCCTCCAACAATTTATGGCCCGCCGCCGCGATGGCCGAGGCACGCCCGTCGAACGTGGGGCTGATGCCGGCTGTGGGGTGCAGCTTGTCGATCACCACGGTCTTCACGCCGTGTCGCGCCAGCCCCAGGCCCAAGGCCCCGCCCACCAGCCCGCCACCCACGACAGCCACTTCGGCAGCCACGTTGGCGGCGGCATCGGCGGCAGGTGGAGCGGCAGCGGGGCTCATGGAAAGACCGGTACTGGTAAGCGGGACAAGAGGAAGCGCCGGCCGACCATAGCCCACTTTCGGGGCCGGCCCAACTCGGGCCCACACCAGCCAATGCGTCAAGAAAGCTTTAATTCCAGCGTGTTACGCTGCTTGCACAAAGGCCGCGAACCGCCTATGGTCCCGCCGCTTTTAGCGGGGTCCTGATCGACGGGGCTGTTGTTGCTCTTATTGTTGCTCCGGGGCCCGCCCGCCAAAGCTTAAACCCGCCCGATCAAAATGCCGACGTAGCTCAGGGGTAGAGCAACTGATTCGTAATCAGTAGGTCCGCGGTTCGATTCCGCGCGTCGGCACCATTTCCAGTTTCTCGCGCTCAACAAAAAACCCCGGGCCTTTCGGTCCGGGGTTTTTGTTTGATGTGCTTTCGTCCGCCTATTCGCGGTTGCCCAGAAACGAGAGCAGGAATTGGAAAAGGTTGACGAAGTTCAGGTACAGGCTCACGGCGCCCATGATCGCCGAACGGTCTTCAAGCCCGGAGCCGCGGATCTCGAGGTACTGGTTCTTGATGTTCTGCGTGTCGTAGGCAATCAGGCCTGCGAACACGATCACACCCACCGCCGAGATCATGAAATGCATCATCGAGCTGGCGAGGAAGATGTTCACCACGCTCGCGAGCACGATGCCGATGAGGCCCATGAACAGGAACGAGCCCATGCCCGACAGGCTGCGCTTGGTGGTGTAGCCGTAAAGGCTGAGCGCGCCGAAGGAGGCGGCGGTGATGAAAAACACACGCGCCACGCTGGTGCCGGTGTAGGTCATCAGCGCCACGGCAAAGCCCACGCCCATGGTGCTCACCAGCGCCCAGTACAAGCCCTGCAGGCCGGCAATGCTGATGTTGCGCATGAAGCTCATGGCCAGGATGATGCCCAAGGGCGCGAACATGGCGATGAAGCCGAGCCCCGTGTAGCCCAAGCGGCCGTTGGCGTTCACTTGGAAAAAGAGTTCCGCGAGCCCGGTGTTCGCCACCACAACAGCGACGATGCCGCTGAGCAGCAGGCCCGACGCCATGTAGTTGTAGACCCGCAGCATGTATTGCCGCAGGCCGACATCGATGTCGGCGGCGGCAGTCTGACCCCAGGTCGCCGTACCGTACGACGCGCCCGCAGCCCTGCGATCTAAATCAGCCATGTGTGTCCTCTTTCAATAAACAGTCACCGGAATTCGAGGGTCGGACAGCCGACCCCCACCGGTTGGCTTTAATATTGTGTCGGTGGGCCCCAAGTTCAACCGGAATCGGTTCCGCTCACGCAATCTTCATCTGGCCAGACCGCCAAAAAGACAAGGCAGACCAACGGGTTATTGAGGGTTTTGGAGCGCTTGCAGCGCTAGTCATTGCGCAGGAGCGGCGCTGCTTTAATGCCCAAGGCCCGCCAGGTGCCGGCAAAGCCCGCCATCAGGGTCACGGCGATGCACACCACCACCACGCCGATCGCAAGGGCATAACCCATTTGCCATTCGAGCTTCATGATGTGCACTACCACGGCCCAGGAGGCGAGCGCGCCCACGCCGACGGCGATCCCGCCCGTGGCCAGGCCCAAAAGGCAGTATTCGAACAAGAAAGCCGAGAGCACGTTGACGCGCGTGGCCCCCAGCACTTTCAGCACCACGGATTCATAAATACGCCGCGCATGCCCGGCGGCGATGGCGCCTGCCAGCACCAAGGCACCGGCCACCAGCGCTACAGCAGCCGTGATGCGAACGGCGACACTTAAGCTGTCCAGCACGTCTTTCAGCATCTGCACGGCATCGCGCACCTGGATCACCGTCACGTTGGGCATCACCTCCAGCACGGCGTTTTCAACGGCCGCTTCCGTGCCGGGATTGGCGTTGACGGTGGCAATGTGCATTCCCGGCGCCCCGGCCATGGCGCCCGGCGAATAGATCAGCGTGAAGTTCATGGTGCCCGACTGCCAGCGGATGTCACGGGTGTTGGCCAGTTTCGCCGTGATCTCGCGGCCCAGAATCGTCAGGCCCAGGGAGTCGCCCAGCTTCAGGTTCATGCCCTTGGCGACCCGCTCGTCCATCGACACCAGATTCTCGCCCGCGTAATCGGCGGGCCACCACTGGCCCTGCACTAGCTTGGCGTTCTCGGGCAGTTCGGCGGCGTACGACACGCCGCGTTCACCACGCACGGCCCAGCGGCTGTCGGGATCGATGGTGGCCTTGTCTACATCGACGCCGTTGATGCTGGTGATGCGCCCGCGGATCATGGCCGCGGTGATGATCTTGTTCACGCCGGGCACTGCCTGCACGGTTTGCTTGAAGGTGTCCACTTGCGGGGTCTGGATGTCGATGAAGAACATGCTCGGCGCATCGTTGGGGATGCCTTCGCTCAGCCGCGCATTCAAATTACTTTGAACAAGCGCGATGGCCACCAGTACCGATAATCCTAAGCCCAACGACAGCACGACGGATGTGGTGGGGGCACCGGGGCGGTAGAGGTTCGACAAGGCCAAACGTAACGTGGGTTTTCCGGCCACGGCCCCGCCCCGTCCGGCGCTGAGCGTGCGGGCCAGCGTCATCACGCCTTTGGCGGCGCCCGCGAACAGCAGCATGGCCACGGTGGTGCCGACGACAAAGAAAGTGGCGTAGCGCGGCTGCTCGGCGGTGCCGATGGTGTAGGCAGCCAGCGCCGTGGCGAGGACAGCGAGTGCTGCCAGGTATCGCCGCCGGGGCCAGGCGCGGGCGGGCGCAAGCAGATTGCGGAACAGCGCCACGGGCGGAATGTCGCGGGCCCGCGCCAGCGGCCACAGTGCGAAAACAGAAGCGGTGAGAATCCCGAAGACGAACGCCTTCAACAGCGAGCCGGGATAGACGCCGAACTGCGCATTCACCGGCAAAACGCCATCCAGCGCGCGGCCCGCCGCTAAGGGAATAATCGCACCCACCACCAGGCCAATGAAAATGCCCAGCGCCGACAGAATGCCGATCTGCACCAGGTACATGCGGAATACAGTCTCAGCAGGTGCGCCTAAGCATTTCAGCGTGGCGATCGTGTTGATGCGCCCCATCATGTAGGCGCGCACGGCATTGGCCACACCGATGCCGCCGGTCAAGAGCGCAGTCATACCTACCAGCGTTAAAAACAGCGTCACGTTGTCCAGGAACGCCTCAACGCCTTGCGCGGCCTGATTGACGCCGCGTAAGCGCCAGCCCGCGTCGGGGAAATCGGCATTGAGTTTGGTGCGCAAGGCCTGCGCCGCGCCGTTCTCAACCTTGATGTTGTAGACGTGGGTGACAAGGCTGCCTACCTGCACCAATTGTGTGGCGGCGACAGCATCGGCGGAAATCATCACGCGCGGGCCGGTGGTGGCGAAAGTGACAACACGGTCGGGTTCTTTGGTGATTAGCGCGCGCACCTCTAGCGAGGCCTCGCCCAGCTTGATGATGCCGCCGATGCCGATGCTTAAGCGCTGCGCCAGAGCCGTGTCGATGGCTGTGCCCCAGCGGCCGTTCCGTTCGGCCAGAATGTCGCGTAAAGGCAGCGCCGGCTCGGTAACCAGCGCGCCGTAGAGCGGGTAGGCCTCGTCCACTGCTTTCAGTTCCACCAGCGTGCGCTGCTGCACGGTGCCCGCGTCGTCTTCCACCCGCGCCATGGAGCGCAGTTGAAGCTGGTAACTGACGGGGCCGGCTGCGCGCAAAGCGGCCAATTCATCATCATTCAGTGTGCGCGTTTCGTGGCGGGCTTGCAGGTCGCCGCCCAACAGTGGCTGCGCATCGGCCTCAATGCCCGCTTTCACCGCATCGTTGAGCGAGCCCGCCCCGGCGATGGCCGCAACGCCCAAGGCCAGGCACGCCAGGAAAATGCGGAAGCCCTTAATGCCGCCGCGCAGTTCGCGCAGGGCAAAGCGGATGGGGATGGAGGTTATGGTCATTTACTACGTCGCCAATTTATTACTCTGCGGCCTTGCTCAAGCCTTCGCCGGCAATCAGGCCGTCGGCGATGCGCACCACCCGGTCGCAGCGCCCAGCGAGCTTCAAGTCATGCGTGATCAGCACCAGCGTTGTCTTGTGATGGTCGTGCAGTTCGAACAGCAGTTCGATGATCTGCTGGCCGGTGCCGCCGTCGAGATTCCCGGTGGGTTCGTCCGCCAGCAGAATTTTCGGCTCCACGGCGAAGGCGCGCGCGAGGGCCACGCGCTGCTGTTCGCCGCCGGAGAGCTGGCCGGGGTAGTGGCCCATGCGGTGGCCCAAGCCCACCCGCTTTAATTGCGCCTCTGCGCGGTCGAAGGCATCGGTGCGGCCTGCGAACTCCAGCGGCACGGCCACGTTCTCCAAGGCCGTCATGGTGGGGATCAGGTGGAACTGCTGGAACACAATCCCGACATTATCCCGCCGGAACAGGGCCAAACCGTCCTCGTTCAATGACGCATAATCGGTTCCGGCTACGGTGACGCGGCCGCTCGACACGCGCTCAAGCCCCGCGATGATCATGATCATGGTTGTCTTGCCCGAGCCCGAAGGCCCAACCACGCCCAAGGCCATGCCCTGGGGCACGGTCAGGTCGACGCCGCGCAAAATGTTGACCGGTCCGGCCGGGCCGTCCAATGTCAGGTGGACGCTATCCAGCGTAATGGCGGGAACAGGATTCGAAATCGTCATCGGGCCGGTCTATATCCAAAAAACGTGAAAGGAAGCGCCGTTGTTAACGTCAAACGTAACCATGTGGCGATGCCGAATGATGACAAAACTCCGCTTCGTGGCGCTAGCTCTTTCAATCGTGATCGCGCAACTATTTGGTTACGGCTCTGTAACTGCGGCGGATCAGCCGCCCATTCGCATCCTGGCCTTTGGCGACAGTTTAACGGCTGGCTACGGCCTCGCCGATCTTGCCGATGCCTTTCCCGCCCAGTTGGAACGCGCGCTGAAGGCCAAAGGTCACAATGTGACAATCGTGCCGGGCGGTATCTCGGGCGACACCACCACGGGGGGCTTGAATCGCATCGACTGGTCGCTGTCCGACAAGCCCGATGCCGTAATCGTCGAGCTGGGCGGCAACGACGGCCTGCGCGCGGTGGACCCCGCTGTGACCGAGCAAAGCCTGGACGGCCTGGTGGCGCGCATCCGGAAAGATGACATTCCCGTCTTGCTGGCCGGCATGCTGGCCCCGCCCAACCTGGGGCGCGATTACGCGGCCCGGTTCGATGCGGTGTTTCCGCGCGTCGCAAAAAAGCACGGTGTGCTGCTGTATCCGTTCTTTCTGGATGGCGTGGCGGGCATTCCAGCCCTGAACCAGCCCGACCGCATTCACCCCAACCCGCAAGGCGTGAAGGTGATTGTGGAGAAAATTCTGCCGTCGGTGGAAAAACTGATTACCCAAGTGCAAAAGCAGCGCGGCGCATGAACACCGCCCGGGCACAATCCGCGGCGGGGCATTTCGCGCAAGGCGCTGCGGCAGGCGGCGACTGGCGCGCGGCCATCAGAAAAGTCGGCGATGCCCTGGCGGCGCAAGGGGCCGCGGGCGCCCTTGGCCTCATCTACGTCACGGAACCCTGGGCCGAACATCTGCCCGACATGGCCGCGACCCTAAAGCAGAGATTAGGCGTTGCGCAGTGGGCCGGCTGCGCCAGCTTCGGCATTTTCATGCCGGGGCAGGAAGTGCAGCGCGACCCCGCCGTGACGGCCATGGTCGCCCCTTTCGCGGCGGATGATGTGGCCGTGTTGCCGGGGTTGCTGGACGAGGCCAGCGCACGCACCACGGCCACCACACCCTGGTGCCGCATGAACGCGCCGGTGTTCGGCATTATCCATGCCGATCCGCGCAATGCGCAACTGGACGCCATGATCGGCGCGCTCATGGATGACGATGTGGGCGGCGGCTATGTCGTGGGCGGGCTTACGCCCGCGGCGCACCAGCCGATGCAGATGGCCGATGGTGCGGTAACAGGCGGTCTGTCGGGCGTGCTGCTTTCATCGCGTGTGGCGGTGGCTGTCACATTGTCGCAAGGCTGCACGCCTTTGGGCCCGGTGCATAAGGTCACCGCGGGCCGGCGCGGGGTCATCGCCGAACTCAATGGAAAACCGGCGCTCGACGTGCTGAAGGACAACGTCGGCGAAATGCTGGCGCGCGATCTGCGCCGCATCGCGGGCTACATTCATGTGGCCCTTCCCGTCAGCGACAGCGACGTGCGCGATTACGCCGTGCGCAATCTTATGGGTATCGATCCCAAGTCGGGGCTGATCGCCGTCGGGGCCGACCTGAACCCCGGTGATACATTGATGTTCGTGCGCCGCGACCCCGCCAGCGCCCAGGCCGATTTTAACCGCGCGCTGGAAGACTTGAAAAAACGCATCGGAAACAGACGTATTTTGGGCGGGCATTACGTGTCGTGCGTGGCGCGCGGCGCGCAGATGTTCGGCCACGTCGGCGCCGAGGCGCAGATGATCACGCGCGTGCTGGGCGAGTTTCCGCTGGTGGGGTTTTTCGCCAACGGCGAAATCAGCGGGCGGCGTCTGTACGGTTATACCGGCGTGCTGTCGGTGTTCCTCGATCAGGCACTCTAATCATGGGCGTAGTGTAACCATGATCCGGCTGTTCGTGGGCTTAAGCGTGCCGGAAGATATCGCCGAGGAGCTGGCGGATTTGGCCGACAACATGCCCGGCGCGCGCTGGATCGAGCCACAAAACATGCATGTCACTTTACGCTTCATCGGCGAAGTGTCCGAAACCGTGGCCGAGGACATTCACCATGAACTCGCGCGCGTCACATCAAAACCTTTTGCTTATGAAGGCCTGGGTCTTGAAACCTTTGGCCAGGGCTTCAAGGCGCACGCATTGATTATGCGCGTGTCCCTAACCCCTGAGCTTGAAATCCTGCAAGGCCGCGTTGAATCCGCCGTGGCGCGTACAGGACAGCCGCGCGAAGCCCGCAAGTTCAAGCCGCACATTACCCTCGCGCGTTTAAAAGACTCCAACCCCGACCGCGTGCAGCAGTTCATCGCGGCACACAACCTTTTCCGTGCCGGTCCCGTCGGTGTGGATCATTTCATTCTCTATGAAAGCAAAATGGGCAAATCGGGCTCGGCCTATTTTCCACTGGCGGAATACCCGATCAGCTAAATTTTAGCGCGGAGTGCCGCCAGCAGCCCGCGGCTTGCGTGTTCCACCAGATCCAGCACGTGCTCGAAGTCGGCCGCCCCGCCGTAGTAGGGGTCGGGCACGTCGCGGTGGCGCGCCTCGGCATGGTAGTCCAGGAACAGGCGCACCTCGGCCTTGTGTTCTTCGCGGCGCATGGCGCGCAGGTGGTTCAGGTGGCCGTGGTCCATGGCCAGGATCAGGTCGAAATCGTTGAAGTCCTGCTCCTGAATCCGGCGCGCCTTCAGCGCGCGGATATCGATGCCGCGCGTGGCCGCCGCCGCACTGCTGCGCGCATCGGGCGCATCGCCGATGTGGTAGCTGCTGGTGCCCGCCGAATCGACCTGGATCTGCTTGTCCAGGCCCGCCTCGGCCACAACCAGACGGAACGCGCCCTCGGCCGTGGGCGAACGGCAGATATTTCCGGTGCAGACGAACAGAACGCGGTAAGGCATGGAGGCCAGCGCAACCGATTGAGGGCCGTTTGAATATGCCCCATCATATCAGAACTCACAGTCGGCCCGTCAAACCATGAACCGCGTTACAAAACCTGAGCCCAACGCCCGCATCGTCATTCTTACGGGGGCGGGCATCTCGCAGGAATCGGGCCTGGAAACCTTCCGTGATCCCGACGGCATCTGGGCCAAGGTGCGCATCGAGGACGTGGCCACACCCGAAGCCTTCCTGCGCGACCCGGAGCGCGTGCACGCCTTCTACAATATGCGCCGCAAGCGGGCGCTGACCCTGAACCTTGAACCCAACGCCGCCCACAAGGCCTTGGCCAACCTGGAAGCGAGGTGGGACGCCGAGGTGCTGGTGGTCACGCAGAATGTGGATTCCTTCCACGAGCGCGCGGGCACGACAAACCTGATCCACATGCACGGCCGCCACGCCGAGGCGCGCTGCAACTATTGCAGTCATGTCGTGCCTTGGGTTGGCGACATGTCGGTGCATGATGTGTGCGAGGGCTGCGGGCGGCCCGGCGGCCTCAGGCCGAATGTGGTTTGGTTTGGCGAAATGCCTCTGGAGATGGAACGCATTCAAGAGGCTTTGGCCATGTGCGATCTGTTCGTCTCCATCGGCACCTCGGGCAACGTCTATCCGGCGGCGGGGTTCGTGGCGCTGGTGCGCAAACTGGGCCGTGGGCACACGGTGGAACTGAACCTGGAGCCCTCCACGGGCGCGTCGCTGTTCGCCGAATCCCACTACGGCCGCGCCACCGAGATCGTGCCGCGCTATGTGGCGGCCCTGCTGGGCGCATGACCAGGCTGGATGATCTGCTGCAACAGGTGCGTGCCTGCACGTTGTGCGCGGACCATTTGCCGCTGGGCCCGCGCCCGGTGCTGCGCGTGAAGGCCAGCGCGAGGATTCTTATCATCGGCCAGGCTCCAGGGACGAAGGTGCATGAAACGGGCCTTCCCTGGAATGATCGCTCCGGAGATCGCTTAAGGGACTGGCTGGGGGTGGATCGTGAGATTTTTTACGACGAACGCCGCATCGCCATCATGCCCATGGGTTTCTGCTATCCCGGCGTCGATAAAAACGGCGGTGACGCGCCGCCGCGCCCCGAGTGCGCGCCCACCTGGCATCCGCAGCTCTGGCCGTTTCTGAAAAAAGTCGAACTCGTACTGCTCGTCGGCAGCTATGCCCAGGCGCGGTATCTGGCCGGGCGCCGCAAAACCACCATGACGGATACGGTAAGGGCCTGGCGCACATACGGGCCGAAGTTTCTGCCGCTGCCGCACCCAAGTTGGCGCAATACAGGCTGGCTGAAGAAGAATCCATGGTTCGAGGCCGAGCTTGCGCCCAACCTCAAACGCAAGGTGAAAAAACTGCTGATCTAACTATGCCGGTCTTCGCTCGCGATGTAGCTGATGGGCGGCGTGTGCTTCTTGAACAGCGTGCGTGTCTCGGGCTTCAACCCCCGGAACGCGGCGGGGCTTAAGGCAAAGCCGTTGCTTTGCAGCACGGCGGCCGTGTTCACGGTCTTGCCGTAGACATCCAGAATTTCCGTACCCGGCGCTCCCACCAGCCCCAGCGCCACGGGGCCCAGATGCATCTTTACCACCGCGCGGGATTTGTAGCCTTGCTTCAGCAGCCAGGCATCGCCGTCATGCTGCACACGCCGCAAGGCCCGCACGCCCGCATCGGTATCCTCGGCAAAGAAGGCGCACAGGCCCGCATCGCCCAGGGTTTTGATCAGGCGGCCGCCGGATTCAGCGATAATGCGGCCCGTGAGGTGAAAGTAACCCGCCATCAATTCCAAAATATCACGCGGTTCGTGCGAAGCAGAATAGACGGTGTACCCGGTGAGGTCGTAAAAGCCGATCAGCATCTCGTGCGCGGCGGGCAGGCGCAAATCCGTCCAGCGGGACATGGTGCATCTCCTGTCGTTGACTGTGAACAGGCGGCCTTATGTTTTTAAACACATCCGCCGGTACGTAGGATCGTCGCCGGCCCCATTCTCCGGCAGTTGATCGCATGATATATAAATCTCGATGTTACATAAAGAGCCGCATCCTTACACACCGCTTCCTACAACAATCAATGGCTTGGCCTATGCCGTTATCGTTTTGCTTGCTGCCTTTTGCGCCTGGGTTTTCCTTTCGCAGTTCACCATAATTCCTGACGGCGCCACAGAATCGGACGGTACAAAATTCAGAGTCATCGGAGTTGGATTTGCCGCTTTCTGGAGCGCTGGAATCATCTGTTGGGTTCACACAGTTTACCGGCGCATTAAAGTGAAGATGCTTATAACCGGTAAGCCGCATTCGCTGACAGCAATGTGGCCGGAAGGAAAGTGGCTTTTCGTCTCTTTCGCTGGTGCCGTTCTGTGGGCGCTGGTCAGCGCTCTTGTCGTGAGTTTCTTTTAACGCGGACCCTCGGCTTCGGCCTCGATCAACTCCATATCGTCATCGGAGAATCCGAAATGATGCCCGATCTCGTGGATCAGCACATGGCGCACCACGTGGCGCAGGTCTTCCGAGGTTTCCGCCCAGTAATCCAAAATCGGCCTGCGGTACAGGAACACCATGTTGGGCAGCGTGCCTGAGGCTTCCACGGTCTGCTCGGTCATGGAGACACCCTGATACAACCCCAGAATATCAAACGGACTTTCCAGCTCCATCTCGGTGCAGACATCGTCATCGGGAAATTCCGTAACCTGAATAATCAACCCCTCGGTGAACTGGCGTAGGCGCAGGGGCAGGCTTTGCAACGCTTCGCGCGCGAGAGCGTTGATCTCATCCAGGCTGGGCGGAAAAAGGTCGGGCATAAAAAGTCTGGCAATGAGAAAAGTCTGGTTATGAATCGTCTTGAGTGTCGGCAGGCACAAGCCCATTCTGGATGTGTATAGCACGGGGGGAGACCATGGCGGCAAAACTTGATCCGGCGGCGCGCAAGAACGCGCTGAAAAAACTTGTGCACTGGAACGAGGTGATCGGGCGCGACGCCATCGAGCGCACGTTCGTCTTCGGCGATTTCCAGCAGGCCTTCGCCTTCATGACGCGTGTGGCCGAGAAGGCCGAAGCCATGAACCACCATCCGGAGTGGACGAATATTTACAAGACCGTGGAAGTAACGCTGACCACCCACGACTGCAAGGGCGTAAGCGCGCTGGACGTGGAACTGGCTTCGTTCATGGACGAAACCGCGCGACAGTAGGTGGCGGCGTTGCGCTATTCCTTCATCGGCGGCGGCGGCGGCTTTTGCAGGGCCGCCTCGCGCAGAAGGATGTAAAGCGTGGAGGCGATAATCACCACCGCGCCGATGCCGGTCCAGATATTGGGGATTTCGTCGAAGAGCATGAAACCGAACAGGGCCGCCAGCAGGATCTGCAGATAGTCGATGGGGTTCATCACGGTCGCTTCGCCGTGCGTGAACGCCTTGATCATCATGTACTGGCCGATGCTGGCCATCACGCCGATGGCAATCAGATACACCCACTGATCGGGGGCAGGGGTTTCCCACACAAACACCGCCGGAACGGCGGTAATGATGGCCGTGCCCGTCGCGAACCACGCCATGATGGTGGCCGGACCATCCACAACGGCCTGTTGACGCACGACACTCATGGCGCCCGCCACCGCCAGCGCCGAGACCAGAGCCGCCACGGCGGGCAGGCCCACGGGCACCGTGGCGGGTTGCAGCATCACCAGCACGCCGATGAAGCCGATCAGGGTGGCAAGTCCGCGCCGCCAGCGCACCACTTCGCCCATGAACATCACCGCCAGCAGGATCATGAACAGCGGGCGCGTGTAACCCAGCGACACGGCGGTGGCCAGTTCCATGTGGGTCATGGCGTAAAACCCGCAGTTCATGCCCACCACGGCGCACAGCACGCGCACGATGTGCAGGTCGGGCCGCGCTGTTTTGAAGACGCGGAAGCCGTAGCGGATGATGAAGGGCACGATGATGCTGAGGCCGAACAGACAGCGGAAAAACACCATCTCGGCCACGGGCACGCTTTGGCCCAGTTTTTTAATCAACACGGCCACGCCCGCAAACACCAGGGCGCTGCCCACCATCCAGATGGCGCCCTTCGTGTTGTCCACGGGCGGCAGCGGGGGCCCGGACGATGCAGATGCTGACGGCGAACCGGAAGCCATGAATACCGATCAAACCTTGCTCTAAAAAAGGCGGCCCGCCTTAGTACGGCGCGGGCCCTTATGTTGCAGGTTAGGCAATAACCCCGGCTTGCCGCCGCCGCAACGCCGGTTTCGGCATGTCAGATATCCGTTGCGGGCCGGGCCCGGTATACTTGCGCCGTACGTCCCGGCGCTTTAAACCGCGACCATACCTTCTAAGTCGACCCCCATGCCGAAAAACAACCCCTCGCAGACCCGCTCACCCAAGCAGCCAATCCAGCCCATGCGCGGCTACTTCGGCATTGGGGTGGAAGGCATCAGTAAATCCTTCAACGTCGGCAACCTGTTCCGCTCGGCCCATGCCTTCGGGGCGGGCTTCGTGTTTACGGTGGCGGCCGCCTACCGCCGCCGCGACGGCAAGCAGACCGATACATCCGACGCCACCTCCAGCCTGCCTTATTTCGCCTTTCCAAGCGTCGAGGAGATGCAGCTTCCTACGGGCTGTTCGCTGGTAGGCGTCGAATTCCTGGACGATGCGGTGGAACTGCCCAGCTTTCATCATCCGCGTCAGGCCGCCTATGTGATGGGCCCCGAGGGCAGCTCGCTCTCACCCGGCATGCTGGCCCGGTGCGATCATGTCATCCGCATTCCCACACGCTTTTGCCTGAACGTCGGCATCGCCGGGGTAATCGTGATGTACGACCGCCTTCTGGTGCATGGGAACTACGCGGCGCGGCCCCTCATGCCGGGCGGGCCCAAGCCCAGTGAAATGCCGCCCGAACGGTTCAGGGCCGCCCCGCCTCTGGCCGAAGTCAATTTCGCGGCCAAGGGCGGCGGGCGCAAATACGCCGATTGAACGCGGCTTAGTTGTACCAAGACCCAACTTATGGTCTTGCGCAGGCGCTGCGCCGCCGCATAATTCAGGAAACAATTCTTCCGGTGACAATCATGCGTTTGGCTTTTGCAGTTTTGGGTTTGGCGCTGGCTGGCCTTCCCGCCGCCGCCCAGGACGTGAAGACGATTTCCACCAGCGGCAAGTGGACGGCCTACACATATCAAGAGGACGGCAAAAACGTCTGCTACATTGCCTCCAAGCCCATCAAGTCGGAAGGCAACTACAAAACCCGCGGCGAAGTTCTGGCGCTGGTCACGCACCGCCCGGGCGAAAACGCCAACGACGTGGTCAGCATCGTGGCGGGCTATGCCTATCAGCCGGACAGCGACGTGTCGGTGCAGGTGGGCTCGCGCAAATTCACGTTCTTCAGCTTCGGCGAACGCGCCTGGGCCCGCGACACCCAGACCGACAAGACGGCGGTGCAGGCGATGATCAAGGGCAATTCCCTCAGTGTGCGCGGCACCTCGTCGCGCGGCACGCCCACGGTGGACACCTATTCCCTGCAAGGCTTTGGCGCTGCCTACAAGGCTATCGGCGATGCGTGTGGCGTGAAGGGGTAACTTTCTTTTTTAAAGCCGGGCCGCGAGAAGCTGGGTAATCAGCCCCGGTTCGCCGTCGCCCACGGGCGCGCCGTTAATGGCGGTGACCGCCCGCAAGCCCAGAGCGTTCGATAAGAACACTTCCGTAGCATTGGTCAGCATCTCCACCGTCAGCGGCAATTCCTCGCCGCGCCCGAGTTTCAGGACATCCGCGCGCATCAGGCCCGGCAGCGCGCCTTCGGTGATGGGTGGGGTCACCAGCCCGCCGCCGATCAGGGCGAAGACGTTAGCGATGGTCGTTTCGGCTACGCGGCCCGCCGTGTTCAGCATGATGGCATCATCAGCTCCTTTATCGGCGGCCTCGCGCCGTGCGATGATGTTATCGAGATAGTTGGTGCTTTTGATGCGCGTGAGCGGCGAATGCTCGTTGCGCCGCGTGGCGCCTGAGACAATCAACCGTACCGGCTCGCTGAAATCGGGCATGGGGGCGGCGGTAATCAGAAGCGTCGGCTCAGGTGTGGCGGGCGGCAGCAGCCCGCGCGGTCCCACCCCGCGCGAGACGGTCAGGCGCACGGCGGCCTCCGTCAGGCTGTTTTCCGCAGCCACACGTTCGATCAAGGAAACAAGTGTGGGGTCGGGCCAGGGCAGGCCAAGGCCGATCACTTCAGCGTCGTGGCGCAGGCGCGCCAAGTGCCCCGCCAGCCGCTTGCCTACCCCGCCCCGCACGGCAATGGTCTCGAACACGCCGTCGCCCAAGAGAAAGCCGCGGTCGCCGGGCGCGATGCGCGCCTCGGCTTCGTCCATCAATTTGCCGTTCAGGCAGAGCCGCATTGGAACCGACCATCTCCGTTCAGCGCCGCCAGCAGCGGTTTGGCTTTCAGCACGCTCTCGGCATATTCCTGCGCCGGGTCGGAATCCGCAACTATTCCCCCACCCGCCTGGGCCGCGACGGTATCGCCTGACCTGACAAGCGTCCGGATGACGATGGAGGAATCCATAGCCCCGTCGAAACCGAACCAAGCCACCGTGCCGCAATAAGGCCCCCGCGCCACGGGCTCAAGATCATGAATCGTTTTCATGGCCTGGATCTTCGGCGCGCCGGTGATGGACCCGCCTGGAAAGCATGCTGATAACAAGTCGACTGCGGTTGCATCCGGCCTCAACTGCCCCGTCACGACCGACACAAGATGATGCACGGCGGGGAAGCTTTCCAGCCCGCACAGTGTGGGCACCTCCACACTGCCCGGCACGCACACCCGGCTGATATCGTTGCGCAAGAGGTCCACGATCATCAGGTTCTCGGCCCGGTCCTTGGGGCTTGCGCGCAGTTCGGCCGCCAGGGCCCGGTCTTCCTCAGGGCTCACCCCACGCGGCCGGGTGCCCTTGATGGGCCGCGTCTCCACCCGGCCTTTTTCATCCACGCTTAAAAAGCGCTCGGGCGAGGCGGAGATAATGTGCATGTCTGTCCTCAGCGACAAATAGGCCGCAAAGGGTGCGGCCGAGGTGTGGCGCAAACGCCGGTACAGCGCGAAGGGTTCAAGACCCTCGGGCCAGGGCGCTGACCAGCGTTGTGTCATGTTGGCCTGGTAAATCTCGCCGGCGCGGATGCGCTGGATAATCGCAGCGATGCGCTCCTGATAGACAGCCTGGGTGAAATCCGCCGTCCAAGGAGCCGATGTAAAGGGTGCCGGCACGGGCAAAGTTTCCATACCCAGTTTGCCGCGCAGGTCCTGCGCGCGCGCCTTGGCGCGGGCGGCTTGGCGTATAGAATCTGTTTCCGGCAGACCGGTGGAGATGATCCAGGCTTTTTTGTTGGCGAGGTCGAAGGCCGCCACCGCATCGTAAAGCCCGAAGGCCAGATCGAGCGGAAACGCAGGCGCTTTGCGCGGCGGCAGGCGCTCCAGATCGTTTGCGATCTCATAACCCGCAAAGCCTACGGCCCCGCCCAGAAACGGCGCGGGAAAAGCCCTGCCGTCATGCGCGATGCGGTGGGTGCGCAAGGCTTGGCGCACATCAGCAAACGGATCGGGCGCGTTATTGCCGGGCTTGCGTTCAATGACGGCGAAGGGGTCGCAAGCGATGTACGCAAACTGCGATTGCGCGCCCGCGCTGCCTCCGCCCAGCAGCATGGCGTAAGGCTCGCGCGCCAAGGGCGCAAAAGCCGCCACGGGCTCACGGTACTCGATCGGTTCGATGACAACGTTGGCTGCGGTAATCACGGCGCGCCCTCGTTCAGTCCTTTGGGGCCGTGGTGGCCGGGAAATTGTCTCAGCCTTGGGTGGGCAGCACGCGGTCGGGCAGCGCATGGCCGTCCGTGTACGCGCGGATATTGATGATCACCTTCTCACCCATGTTCACGCGGCTTTCGAACGTGGCCGAGCCCATGTGCGGCAGCAGCACCACATTATCCATGCCCAGAAGTTTCGGGTTCACCGCCGGGTCGTGCTCGAACACGTCCAGGCCCGCGCCCGCCAGTTGTTTATTCTCCAGCATCTCGATCAGCGCCTTCTCGTCCAGCACCTCGCCGCGCGCGGTATTGACGATATAGGCCGTGGGCTTCAACAGCTTCAGTCGGCGCTCGGTCAGCAAATGGAACGTCGCGGGCGTATGCGGGCAGTGAATGGAGATCACATCCACGCGGGCCAGCATTTGGTCCAGGCTTTCCCAGTAGGTGGCTTCCACCTCGGCCTCGATATCCGGGTGCAGGCGGCGGCGGTTGTGGTAGTGCACCGCCATGCCGAAACCGCGCGCGCGTCGCGCCACCGCCGTGCCGATACGGCCCATGCCGATGATGCCCAACCGCTTGCCCCACAGCCGATGACCCAGCATGTGGGTGGGGCTCCAGCCCTTGAAGCGCCCCTCGCGGATCATACGCGCACCCTCGACGATGCGCCGGGGCACGGCCACGATCAGGGCCATGGCCATGTCGGCGGTGTCTTCGGTCAGAACATCAGGCGTGTTGGTGACGCTGATGCCCCGTTTGTGGGCGGCGGCGACATCGATATGGTCCACGCCGTTGCCGAAGTTGGCGATCAGCTTGAACTTGGGCCCGGCCTGGGCGAGCAGGCCGGCGTCAATCGTATCGGTCAGGTTGGGCACCAGCACGTCGGCGGTTTTGATCGCGCTGGCCAGTTCCTCGGCGGTGAAGGGGTGATCGTCGGCGTTCAGCCGCACGTCGAACAATTCCATCATCCGGGTTTCGACGGCTTCCGGCAGCTTGCGCGTCACAACAACCAGTGGTTTGGATTTGAGAGGTTGAGGCACTGTGGCAACCGCCGGGAACAGCCGGATATGGGGAAGGACAATAAATTCAGCCCCATGTGTAAAGTCGTCACGCAACGTGTGCAACCTGCTTGATGCCCCCTGGCCCCACCGGCGCGCGGCCCTGGTATGCAGTTGTTGCTGGCGTTTGTGCAGTGCGTTGCCAAGCGCCCCGTTCCCAGGCCATAAAGGCGCATCGTTCATGGGAAGGCGGCGTGGTGCAGGCAAGGTCGCGCATTTTGATCGGGGGGCTGGTTGCGCTGGGCGTGACATGGATGGCCCTGTCGGGAATAGGTGCGCCGGCATACGGCCAGCAGCCGGCTCCTAAATCCGAGGCGTCCAAGCCCGCCTCTGCAAAACCGGATGCCGCCAAGGCGTCTAAGGCGCCCAAGACGGATACCGCCAAACCCGCTGACGCAAAACCGACCGATAAAAAACCGGATGTAGCCAAGCCCGGCGCCGCCGATGCGCCCGAGGCCGCCGCCCCGGAATCGGCCCTACCCCTGCCGCGCTTTGTCTCGTTCCGCACCGAGCCGGTGAACGCGCGCACAGGCCCCGGCGTGCGCTATCCGGTGGACTGGGTGTATATGCGCCGCCGCCTGCCGGTGGAGATCGTCGCCGAGTTCGAAACCTGGCGGCAGATTCGCGATTCCGAAGGCGCCGAAAGCTGGGTCCATCAAAGCATGGTCAGCGGGCGGCGTACCGGCATGGTGAAGGGCCAGGCGCAACCCTTGCGCAAGACCAACACCGATGCGGCCGAAACGCTCGCGATGCTGGAACCCGGCGTGCTGGTGGACGTGGTGCGCTGTCCGGATGGCGTCTTCTGCCGCGTCGAAGTCAGCGGCCTGCAAGGTTGGCTGAAGCGCGATCAGTTCTGGGGCGTCTACGCCCAGGAAATCATCGAGTGATGTCGAGTTTGGCGTAGTAGTTTTTTATTTGGCGTATTTTCCACGCCAACCGGTTCCCACTTGTCGGGAAAATACGCCTCAATCCAAATCTTTCGCCAGTTCGGCGCGCACGGCTTCGGGCATCACCGCGATGTGCCCGTAGTTGGCATGCGAAATGCCCAGTAGCACCTGCGTGCCGGGGGCTTTGAATTTCGCGGCCTGGTCCGCTGTCATGGGGAAGTGCAGGAAATGCACCGACGAGGTCTTGCCTTCGGCGGTGGTGCGTTCGGTGTCGTCCTCGGGCACGGCCTTCACGGTTTCACCCGCGAACGTCAGCGCGATCATGTCCTCGATGTGGCCCAAGGTGGCCAGAATACGCGCGCGCTTAATCTCGTCCTCGATCTGGATCAGCATGGTGGCTACCACCTCGCGCCCTTGCGGGATCAGCGGGTTGTAGGCCTCCAGTTCGCCGTCCAACTGCCCATCGCCGCCCTTCTCGATGTACAGCATCTCGTGGACTTGCGCCCACATGGTGTCGTAGCTCTCGAACAGGAAGGTACAAAAGGGCCCCACTTCAAGGCGGCGGTTCTTCTTCACCTGCACCAGTTTGCGGCGGTGCTCGTGCCTGATCTTCCCATACTCGGCCATGGGCATGATGTCGGCAGGCGTAATGCGGCGTTGGGGCATATTTATTAGGGTCCGAATATTTAGAGCCCGTAGGCTTTGGCGAAAATCTGGATGGGATGCAGCGGGTCGACGCTTTTCGCGTTTTCACCTGTACCCAAGCCTTGCGCGATATGCTTGCCCGCCAGCGGACATTCCGAGGCGAGATATGTTTTGTTGGCGTCAGCGGCCTTGCGCACGGTCTGGCGCGCGAACTTGGTGGCGACCTCGAAGTTGGCTTTCTTCACACCCCACGATCCGCCGTGGCCCGAGCAGCGCTCGATGATCGCCACATCAGCTTGGGGGATCAGCTTCAGCATCTCGGCGGCCTTGGCACCCATGTTCTGGGCGCGGGCATGGCAGGCGAAATGCAAGGCCACGCTGGCGCCAGCCTGCAAGCCGGGGGCCAGGCCTTCTTTTGTCGCGATATCGACGATGTATTCGGAAATGTCGTAGGTGGCGCGCGCCAGCACCTTCACGTTCTCATCATCGGGCACGATCAGCGGCCACTCTGATTTCATCATCAGGGCGCAGCTCGGCACCAGGGCGATGACGTCATTGCCCGCGTCGATGTAAGGACGCAGGGCCTTGGAAATTTCCTTGGCCTTCTCGGCCACGCGGGCGATGTCGCCCTGCTCAAGCTGCGGCATGCCGCAGCAGGCCGGGTATACCACCTCGGCCTTCACGCCATTTTTGGCCAGTACGGATAATGCAGCGGTGCCGATCTCGGGGTTGTTGTAGTTGGCAAAGCACGTGGCATAGATCACAGCCTTGCGCGCTTTCGCGGGCGCATCGGCGTTCACCGCGGGCGGGTTCGCCTTCGCCAACGCCTGGAACGTCTTACCGTGGAACTTGGGCAACTCCACGTCCTTGGCCACGCCCGCCACTTTTTCCATCAGCGGGCGGGTTAAGCCGTTGCCGCGCTTCGAGGCCCAGTTGGCCAGGCCCGGCACAAAAGAAGCCAACGCGCCGTTGCGGTCGGTTTCGGTCAGTTCCTTGTCCCAGAAGGGCGTGCCCTTTTTCGCGCGCTCGGCGACGCGGTAGCGCAGCATCAGGTGGGGAAAGTCGATGTTGAATTCGTGCGGCGGCACGTAGGGGCATTTGGTCATGTAGCACATGTCGCACAGCGTGCAGGCGTCCACGACCGATTTGAAATCGGAGCTTTTGACGTTGTGAACTTCATCGTCGCCGGTGGCGTCCACCAGATCGAACAGGCGCGGGAAGGAATCGCAGAGATTGAAGCAGCGGCGACAGCCGTGGCAGATGTCGAACTGGCGGCGCATCTCGGCGTCCAGTTTGGTCTCGTCGATGTAGTCCGGATTGGTCCAGTCGATAACGTGCCGTGTGGGGGCTTCCAGGCTTCCTTCACGCATGGTGCTCTCTCCATCTCCGCTTTAAACGTACCGCTCGGAAATCAGAAACGAAAAACCGGCCGATGCGGATCAGTGCACCGGCCGGTTCAAAGCAAAGTCTGGTTAGCCCATCGAGTCCAAAGCTTTTTGGAAACGTCCGGCGTGCGACTTCTCGGCCTTCGCGAGGGTTTCGAACCAGTCGGCGATTTCCTCGAAGCCTTCCTCGCGGGCGGCCTTGGCCATGCCCGGGTACATGTCGGTGTACTCGTGGGTTTCACCGGCCACAGAGGCTTTCAGATTCAGCTTGGTTTCGCCGATCGGGTGGCCCGTCGCCGGGTCGCCCACCACTTCCAGATATTCCAGGTGGCCGAAAGCGTGGCCGGTTTCGC
Source organism: Rhodospirillaceae bacterium (assembly GCA_016793085.1). Classification (GTDB taxonomy): domain Bacteria; phylum Pseudomonadota; class Alphaproteobacteria; order Rhodospirillales; family Rhodospirillaceae. The sequence goes on along the minus strand of JAEUKM010000271.1, from coordinate 20,944 downwards.
CTTCCGCGGTCGAGCGGAACAGGGCCGAGACATCGTTGTGGCCTTCCACGTCGGCTTTTTGCGCGAAGTACAGGTAGCGGCGGTTGGCCTGGCTTTCGCCCGCGAACGCGGCCTTCAGGTTGCCTTCGGTCTTCGATCCTTTGAGATTCGCCATGGGGTGTCCCTCCTGTGCTGATGGCATCGCGGCGAGCGCCCGCCGTGCGCCTGAAAATTTGCTTGTGCTGCTCCGGTGCGTACGTTGCGCTGAAAGCGCCGGATCAGATGCCGCTGACTTAACTCCTGCACAGAATCCGTGTCAACGAAATCTAGAATAATTCTAAACCGAGAATGATTCTCAAGTCGCGGAATGGAATGAAAAGGCTTTTTTGTTGGCCGCATTTTGGGCGGGCGAACCGGTTCCCACGTCGCCCTAAAATGCTTCTAGCGTGACAGCCGGATGACGACGTCCACGCGCTCGACCGTTTCGCCTTCGGGCGTTTCCGGCAGGCTGGTGATGCGTACACTTTCCAGGGGCACGTCCTGCAGCTTACCCGTTTTCTCGAAATAGAAATGGTGGTGGTCGGCCGTGTTGGTGTCGAAGTACGACTGCCCGGATTTGATGGAAATTTCCCGCAGCAGGCCCTTTTCCGTGAAGTCGTGCAGGGCGTTATAGACCGTGGCCAGCGACAGGTTGACGCGCTTGGCCTTGGCCTCGTTGAACAGCGATTCCGCCGTCACGTGGCGCGGCCCGTGCGCGAACAGCAATTTGGCCAGGGCCAGGCGCTGGCGCGTCGGGCGCAGGCCCGAGGCACGCAGGCGGTCCAGTACGGTGGCGTCGCGGGATGAAGAGGCTGTAGTGCGCATTCGCAGTGGTGATAACAGCGGTTGACCCCTTACTTAATCTTTTTTGAGCCGCCTGAAAAGGTCGGGGCTTCGTGTCGCCTTCCGCCGTTCATGACGACATTGAAAGAGGGCCCGGTCAGTAAGGCTTCCGGCTTGTGCCCTGCCCCGGCCCGGTGCTCTATACACGCCCAGATTCAAAGACGCGCCGATGTCCAACCCCCTTTTCACCTACATTTTGTCATCCCGGTGGACACGCAACCTTTTGGCTGTCGCCGTCACGGCGGGGGTCACCTTCCTGATTTTCCGCGGCGTTGCGGCCTTCAACGACGTGCTGAAAATGTACAACGCCATGCCCGTGGCCCAGCCCTACACCTGCCCCAACGGTTATGTGCTGGTGACCCTGAAGGACGGCCGCCAGGATTGCGTCCCCGCCCCCTCCGATACCAAGGGTGTCGTGCCCGTGGGGCTGTATCAGCGCCCTCCTGCTGCTCAAAAGCCTGCGACCCAAAAGCCCGTCCCCGCAAAGCCCACGCCTGAAAAGCCAGCGGCCACCCCACCATGACCGCAGCCGTAACTCTTCCGCCCCAGGGCCGGCTCACCGTCGGCATTCTGTCGCTGGCTCAAGCCTTGGCCATGACCGGGGTCTCCATCGTCACGCTGACGACGGGTCTGGCCGGGGCGTATCTGACGGAAAACGCGGCATTGGCGACGGCCCCCCTGGCGGCCCAGTTCATCGCTACAATGCTGTCTACCTACCCCGCCGCCATGCTGATGCGTAAGGTCGGGCGGCGTGCGGGCTTCACCCTGGGCCAGGTCATCGGCGGTCTGGGCGCGGTGTTCTCGGTCTATGCCCTGCTGCAACAGTCCTTTGGCCTCTTCCTGGCCGCCGGCGTGGTCTTGGGCGTGCACAACGCCTTCTGGGGCTACTACCGCTTTGCCGCCGCCGAAGCGGCAGATGCATCGTTCAAATCCCGCGCCATCTCGCTGGTCATGGCGGGCGGCGTGTTGGCGGCCTTCGCCGGGCCGGAGCTGGCCAAGCTCACGCGCGACATGTTTGCGCCCGTGCTGTTCGCCGGGTGCTATGCCGCCATCGCCGTCTTGTGCGCAGTTAATATCGTCCTGTTGCAATTCGGGCGCCTGCCCGGCGCGCCCGCAGTGCCCGCGCACAGAGGCGGACGCACCTGGCGGCAGCTGTTGCGTGATCCCAAGTACCTTGCGGCCGCTGCCTCCGGTATGGCCAGCTACGGCGTCATGGTGCTGGTCATGGCGGCGACACCTCTGTCCATGGCCGATTGCGGCCTGGACTTCAACGACGCCGCCTTCGTGATCGAGTGGCATCTGCTGGCCATGTTCGCGCCAAGCTTCTTCACCGGGGCCCTGATCCAGCGTCTCGGCACCGCGCGCATCATCGTTATCGGATTTATGCTCAATGCCGTGTGTATGGCCGCCAACATCAGCGGTACGGCGCTTGAGAATTTCTGGGTGGGGCTGGTAGCATTGGGGCTAGGCTGGAACTTCATGTACGTAGGCGCCACCAGCTTGTTGACCGAGTGCTATACGCCCGAAGAACGCGACACCGCCCAGGCGCTCAACGACACCCTGGTCTTTGCCGCAATTGCTGTCGCCACGTTCGCCTCGGGCGCGTTGCAGCACACCCTGGGCTGGACGGCGGTGAACGCCATCATCGCGGCACCGTTGGCGCTGGCGGGCATCGCCATGCTGGGCTTGCGCAAAGCCAAGCCGACAGCGGCTTAAATTTCAGTGGATAATTTTAGCAGTTGCCGTCTTTCGACGGAGCTTTAACGATTGCCGTCCTTCGACGGAGCTTTAACGATTGCCGTCCTTCGACGGAGCTTTAACGATTGCCGTCTTTCGACGGCGGGCCCGACAGCACTTCTATGCGCGTGGCCATGGGCCCGCGCTTGCCGGGCTGCACGTGCATGCGCACCTTCTGGCCCGATTCCAAACGATCGAGGTTGGAGCGTTGCAGGGCGCCGATGCCGATGAACACATCGGCCCCGCCGCCCGTGGGCACGCCGAAGCCGTAACCCTTATCGGGCGCGAAGAACTTGATTTCGCCTTCAACGATGCTTTCGTTGCCGTCGGCGGGCGGCGCGTCGTCGACTACCGAGCTTTCATCGACCCGTTCGATGCTGGAAACCTGAAGGCCGCGCGGGCCGTCGCCCAGATCGCAGATCAGTGTCGCGCCCTGGCGCAAGGTGCGCAGTCCGGCGCGCTGAACGACCGAGACATGCAGGAAGGCATCCGGTGAGCCATCGGTCGGCGCAACGAAACCGAAACCTTTCGCCGGATTGAACCACTTCACCTTCGCTGTGACCCCCGATTTGGTGGGGGAACCGCCCGAACCCTGCATCGAACTAACGAACCCTGAAAGAACGCCCGCAAGCCCTGACGCAAAATTCTACACGAAAGCCCTACGCCGACCAAACCGGCGGGCGTGTTCGAGTCGAAAGAAGGGCCTCTCAAACCCGCTGAAAACCTGCGTTTTTGCAAGGTCAGGCCACGCTGGCCGGATTGGGAATCGCAAGGATTCCCGGGGGATTCTAAGGGATGGGCCCGCGCACGCGCCGCACGGCCTCGGCCCAGCCGCGCAAGACGGACTGCCGCGCTGCGGGCGTCATGGCGGGGGTTGCCATAAAATCGCGGCTCCAGGCCGACTCGACATCGGTTAATGAGGCGAAAAGCCCCACCCCCAGGCCCGCCAGGAACGCGGCCCCCAGCACCGTCGTTTCGCGGTAGGCCGGGCGCTCCACCACCAGGCCCGACACATCTGCCAGGAACTGCATCATCCAGTTGTTCGCCGACATGCCGCCGTCGACCCGCAACACGGCGGGGGCGGCAACGCCATCAGCCATGAACGTTGCCAGCAAGTCTTGCGTTTGCAGGCACACGCCTTCCAGTGCGGCGCGCACGATGTCCGCCGCCGATGTGTCGCGCGTGATGCCCAAAATCGCGCCGCGCGCGTCGGGGTCCCAGTGGGGTGCGCCCAAGCCGGTGAAGGCGGGCACGAAGAATGTGCGCCCCGTGCCCGCCGCACTTTTGGCCATGGCTTCGCTTTCAGCCGCCGTGCCGAACAATTTGAGTTGATCGCGCAGCCACTGCACCGCCGTGCCGGCGTTGAACACGCTGCCTTCCAGGGCATAGGTGGTTTTGCCGTCGAGTTTGTAGGCAATCGTGGTCAGCAGTTTGTTTTTCGACGGGAACGCTTTTGTCCCGGTGTTGATCAGCACAAAGCAGCCGGTGCCGTAGGTGCATTTGATCAAGCCTTCGCGGAAGCCCGCCTGCCCCACCAGGGCCGACTGCTGATCGCCCACCAGCGCCTTGATGGGTATGCCTGCGCCGAACAGATTGGGCGTGGTCGCGCCAAAATCATCCACTGTGTTTTTCACGGTGGGCAAGATGGACGCGGGCACGTTGAACAGGTTCAACAACTCCATGTCCCACGCGCCGGCATGAATGTCGTACAGCATGGTGCGCGAGGCGTTAGTGGCGTCCGTTGCATGACTGGCCCCACCCGTCAACCGCCACAGCAGAAATGTGTCGATGGTGCCGAAGGCCAGTTCACCCTTCTCGGCAGCCGCGCGCGCGCCGGGCACATGGTCCAGCAGCCAGGAAATTTTTGTCGCCGAAAAATAGGAATCGATCACCAGCCCGGTCTTGGCCTGAATAATCTTGTCGGCTCCCCGCGCCCGTAGCTCATCGCATTGCGGCGCTCCGCGCCGGTCCTGCCACACAATGGCGTTGTGAATAGGTTTGCCGGTGGCGCGGTTCCACACCACGCTCGTTTCGCGCTGATTGGTGATGCCGATGGCGGCCACACCCGTAATGCCGCCCGTATGCGCGATCACATCGTGGCAAACCTTAACTGTGGCGGCCCAGATTTCCTCAGGGTCGTGCTCGACCCAGCCGTCACGCGGATAAATCTGCGGCAGTGGAACTTGCGCCGTGGCCAGGGGCTTGGCGTGATCGTCGAACATCACCGCGCGGGTGGATGTCGTGCCCTGGTCGATAGCCAGAATTCGTCTTTTGCTCATTTGGCTTTATTTCCCCCGCGCCGATGGGAGCAAATCGCTTCGGCCCGGGTCAAGTCATCCGGCGTGTTGATATTGAAAAAAGGATCGTGCGGTGCGGCAGACCAGACGGCCTCGGCCACCTTAAAGCGGCTTTGCAGGTCGTGGACGGCATGAAGGCCCAGCGCCACGGCCCGGGTTACGTCGGGGGCAATGCGTGTGCGCCACAGCGCCGCCAAATGATGCCGCTGCCCGCCGGACGCGGCCACCGCAATGTCGGCGCCGGGGGTCAGCGCATCTTGCAGCCGCGCTGACAGATCATCCGGCAGGAACGGGCAATCGGCGGGCGCTGTCAGGACAAGGTCCGTTTCCGATTGCAGCGCACTCAGCACGGTGGCCACGCCAGCCGCAGGCCCGGCGTCTGGAATATCGTCGGTAACAACGCGCAGCTTGAATTGATCGGCCCAGGGTTCGGGGCTGCGTAAGACCAGCACCATGCCGCGCACTTGCGGCGTCACGGCATTGATGACGTGGCCGATCAGCGCAAGCCCGTTCAGCAGAACAAGCGGCTTAGGCCCTTTGTTCAGGCGCGCGTTTTTCATGCGTTCACCGGCCCCGCCCGCCAGAACGGCAGCGATGGGCAGATGTGCTTGCGTGCTGAAACGCGAAGGGCCGGTCATCGCTGAACGATGACCGGCCGCGCAATCCGGGTCAATGCGCCGTGTTAGGCGACGCGGCTGATGCCGTCGGTTTCGTCGTCAAAGCCGTTCAGGAACGGCGAGATGCCGTCGTCGAACTCGGGCTCGGAGACGTTGAAGCTCTGGGCCCAAACGGGCTCCACCACATGCTTCTCGGCGGAGGTCTGAATCTGCTTTTCGGCGCGGTGCAGGTTGCGCTCGGTGATAATCGCCATCTTTCCCGCGCCGTGGTCTTTGTAAATCGTCAGCGCGTAGCGGAATGCATCCGAGGACTGGCGCATGTATTCCCACTCGCCGGTGTGCTTGGCCAAGAGGAACAAAGCCGAGCCCAGAGTGTTCTGAATGGCGGCCCATTGCAGGGGTGCTGTGTCGGGCGTGCGCACCTGAAGGGCGGCGGCACAGCACTTCACGGCGTATTCCAAAACGGGAACACTGCGCGCGTTGTCACCGTACACCTGCAGGATCTGCGCCAGCGTGTTGGAAATTTCCGACCAACGAATGGGGTGCGTATAGCGGTTGAACACCTGGCGCGCCGATTGGCAGGCGTGGATGGCCTCGCGCAACGCATTGTCGTCGCCCGCGGCCATGTCGATCTTATAAAGAACACACCCAAGCCGGTACTTCATCAGGCCCCAGTCGGCAGGCTGCTTGCGGCGCGAGATATGCACCAGCGCGCGGCGGTAGGCGTCGGCAGCGTTTTCCAGGGTGTCGGTGTCGTTGGTGCGCTCGGCGATGATCTGCAACACCAGGCCCAGCTGCTGATAGAGCTGGCCCAATACGGCGCTGTCGGCGTTGCCGTAGAGATCGATCGCCATGCGCCAGGCATCGGCAGCGGTCTGGTACCAGGCGCGGTCGCCTTCCAGCTGCGCGCACAATGCAGCCGCATTGCCGTAGCAGAACAGAATGGCGGCGCGTTCGTGAGCTTCCATGGCCGCCGATGGGTCAAGCCCCAGCGCGCGGCCGCCTTGGGCCACGGCGGGCAGGGCAGAGCGCAAAATCCGCCCTTGCGCGAAGCTGCGCGGATCGATGGCCGCCAGCACGCAGGCACGGATCAGTGGCTGCCACTCGTTGTAGAAGTCGATGGGCAGGTACAGCGTGTTCAAGACCGTGAAGCGGCCAGGGCGTTCGCCGGGGCTCGAGGCCACGGTGACGAAATGCAGCTCGGTGTTGCGGCCCGTGGGCTCCATCTGGCCCCAGATCAACAGGTCGGCGTTGCGCTCGGCCAGCCAGGCGCGGCCCTCGCGGTTGATGCGCTTCACCGTATCGTCGTTGTTGAAGGCGTTGGCGTCGGTGACGCCGGGCACGAAGCGGCTGAACTCGCGCTCGATCATTTCCACGCGCACGCCGGGGATGCCGCTTAAGGCTTCCACCAGCAGTTTGCGCTGCATGTTCTCGTAGTCGTCGCGGATCAGGCAGACGAGGATTTGAATGTCGCCGGGGGTCGGCGCCTTGGCCTTCTTGCCGGGGCGGCGGGTCTTGTCCTTCACCACCGTATCGAGCAGGCGCTCGAACAGATTGGATTTGCGCTCGCCGATCAGGTTGGGCGGAATGGCGCGGCCCAGACGCGGTGTGGGCGTCACGTTCACGCCTGTGTCCAGCGGCACGGGCAGCTTGGCGGTGGTTTCGCGCCAGACCTCAGCCGGGATTAGCGAGCCTTCCTGGCCGCGCATCCGTTTGGCCAGCTTGGTCATCACCTTCAGCGCGGTGTTGGGGTCGGACTCCACACGTTTGAGGAATTCATCTTTGCCGATGGCCCTGACGGTCACTTGCCCGCGCGCGCGCGCGGTGTTGGTGCGGGGGCTCGCGTCGATCACGCCCATCTCGCCGAACATCTCGCCGGCCTTCAGGCGCGCCAGCACCTTGGGGCCGTCATCGCCGCCGTCGTTGCCTTGGCCGATGATCTCGACCGAACCTTCAAGCAGTTCGAAGGCCCAGCGGCTTTCATCACCGCGGGCGTAAATCAGTTCGCCGTCTTTGAAGGTTTTTGTTGCCGTCTTCACCGTCTGATCCCCACGCACCCGCTTCTGCGGCCGATAGAGGTTGAGGGTGAATGGTTAACGGCCCACGCTTAAAAACCCCTTAATCGAGCGAGGAAGCGGGGCCTGGGTCCGGTCCCTGTGGAACCAAGGCTATGGGGGCAATTTATCCCCGGCTTTCCTGGGATAACTTTGAAGTATTTTGTATATACATTAATTTGGCTGCCTTATTCCACAGGTTGGCGCCCGGAAAAGGCCAGATTGTCCAACAGATCGAGCAGCCGGCCGACCTGGGTTTCGCCAATGATCGCTGTCGTTTGACCTTGCGCGCTTTTCCAGGCCGTACTGGCGGCGTTGTAGGTGTCGTTGCCTTGCAGCGTCAACTTGATGGTCAGGCCGCCGCGGCCCCGTCCGCCCTTTATTTGCAGGAGATTCTGTGCCTTCAGGGGTTTCAGCGTGCGGCTGAGGGTCGAAGGGTCCACATCCAGGATTTCCGCCACCGTCGTCAGCGGCGCGGCCTCCAGGGCCGCGATCACGCTAAGCAGGTTGAACTGGCTGGTATCCAGGCCGTAGGGGGCCAGGGCCTTGTCGTAAAGGCGGGTCAGCCGGCGGGTGGCCCGGCGCAGGTGCAAAGCCAGGCAAACTTCGATGATTGTGCCGGGGTTACTAACCATAATTAGTGTATATACAATTTTACTGGCGTGGTCGACCGAAACGACGGCCAGATCCTGGCCGGGACGCTGGCCTGGGCAAATCGACTGGCTCGGGTAAGGTGCGGCCCAAGCTTTAAAACGGGTTAAGCCCCGTAGGTTTGGGTCTCAGTCAGTTTAGGTGTGCGGTATGAGTCGGAAGTGGGCGGTCCTTGCGGTTCTGGTGTCGGGGCTCTGGGCCGGCGCGGTTCAGGCGCGCAATCTGGTGGATACCGCCAAGGACGCAGGCTCCTTCAAGCAGCTTCTTCAGGCCCTCGAGGTAGCGGGCTTGAACGAAGTGCTGATGGCCGAGGGGCCCTACACCATCTTCGCGCCGACGGATGAGGCGTTCCTGAAACTGCCCAAGGCCGCCGTCACCGACCTAATGCAGCCCCACAACCGCGACAAGCTGAACAAACTTTTACGCCATCACATGCTGGGCGGTCTGGTGCTGTCGCGCGATTACGCGGGCAAGCGGCTCGAGGCCATTCCGCTGGCGGGCGATGCCATCCTGCTCGACGCGCGGACACAGCCAAAAATCGCCGGCGCGAAGATTGTCAGATCGGACCTGATCGCCGACAACGGGGTCATTCATGTCATCGATACGGTCCTGATTCCGTCTTTCGACGACATCAAAGAATAAACACCCGCGGGTTTCTCAATCGTGCGCCTGCGGCGTTCAGGGAGCACGTGTGATGCCGAGCTATATCATCGCCAATAACCACGCCACCGATTACGAAGCCAGTATTGGCGCCTACCGGGGCCGCGTCACCGATGTGGCCACGTCCTTCGGCGGGCGGTATCTCGCGCGCGGCGTACCCGCCCAGGTGCTGGAAGGCCAGTGGCTGCCGCGCCAGCGCAATGTCATCTCGCGCTGGGACAGCGTGGAGGCCGCCGAGAAGTTCTGGTTCTCCGACGTTTACCAGAAAGAGGTGCGGCCCAACCGCGTCGGCACGGCAGTGAACGACATCGGCCTGTTCAACGGCGACGGCGAGCCCGCCCCCGCTCCCGCCCCCGATGAAGTCTACATGCTGGTGATCGCGCAACTTGGTGGTGCTGCGGAAAAATTCGGGGCTTATGCCAAGGCAGCCGGTGCGTTGGTGACGCAATTCGGCGGGCGTTACCTGGTCCGCGGGGCGCCGGTGAAGATGCTGGAAGGCCAGTATTTGAGCCGCGTGCGTCTTGTGCTGTCGGCCTGGCCCTCAATGGACGCCGCCAATAAATTCTGGAACTCCGACGCCTACCAGAAGGACGCCAAGCCCTTGCGCGAAGGGACGGGCATTTTCGATGTGGCGCTGTTCGCGGCCGAGACGCACTAAGCGCCCGCTTTCTCCAACTTCAATCTGGCCCGCGCGGCCAGATAGATGATGAACGCGCCCGTGGGGCAGAGCAGCAGGCCCGCGAGTGAAATGGACGATCCCACGGCCATTTCATCGCGGAAGACATAGTCCGTCAGAAGGCCGATCAACAGCGCGCCCAGGGAAATGCCCACCAAGTTCGTCACCGCATAGTAAAGCGCCGTCATGCGCCCGCGCAGCCGGTTGGGCGTGATCTCCTGAATCGTCGCCAGCGAAGGGCCCGAAGGGAACACCAACAGAATGATCAGGGGCGCGGCCAAGGCCAGGCTGAGCCATCCGTCCGGCATCTGTGTGGTCAAGACGGCGGGAAATACCGTGAGCCCGTTGCCGACCGCGATGGCCAGTAAATTGGCGTTGGCCCGGCCTTGCGCCATGAACATCTTGGCCACCGCGCCGCCGGCCAAGCCGCCGACAATGGCGAAGATGAAATAGACCAATCCGTACCGTAATCCGACATCGGTCAGGCTCCAGCCATGGGCGCGCATGAAATACACCGGCAGCCAGCCCGCCGCGCCATATCCAAACGTGTTGTAGAAACAGTAACCGCCGAAATGCAGGCCGATCACGGCAAAGCGCGTGCGTACGAACTTGAATAGCTCGGCCCACGTAGCGGCGTCGGCGGCCACCTCGCGGCGTTCGGGCTCGCGCACCAAAAGGAACAACAGGCTCCATACCAGGCCCGGCAACCCCACCGACAGGAACACCACCTGCCAGGGTTTGAGATCGCCCAGCAGCGGCACAGTCATGGCGCTGCTTTGCATCACCGCTCCGCCCACCAGGCCGCCAGCCATGAGCGCCACGCCTGCACCGGTGGAGGCGACCATGGTCAGCACGCTCAAGGGCAGGGTGCGGCTTTTGGCGGTGAAGTAGTCGCTGATGATCGAGGCTCCGGCGGCGGCCAGGGTCGCCTCGCCGAAGCCAACACCGATGCGCGCCAGGAACAGTTCCGTGAACGATCCCGCCAAACCGCACATCGCCGTCATGATGGACCAGAAGGCCAGGCCCAATCCCACCAGCCGCACGCGGTTGCCGTTATCGGCCACCCAGCCGAAGGGCAGGATCATCAGGGTGTAGAACACGCCGAAGGCCGCCCCTTGCAGCAGCCCGATCTGGGTGTCCGTCAGCAACAGGTCGGCTTTGATCGGGGCCACCAATAAATTGAGCACCGTACGGTCGAGGAACGAGAACAGATTGGCGATGCTGAGGACGGCGACCACAAACCAGGCGCGCGCAGGCGAGGGCCATGGCGCGGCAGAAGAGGGGGCGGTCATCGGACGTCCTTATTCTTGCGTATCGCTCAACTGGGATGGCGTCAGCATTTCAGCCCGGATCGCACTTGTCCATGATGGGCTTGTCCACGATGCGCTTGCTGGCCCGATCCGATCTTGCGTTGAATCAAGGGCGGTCTTAAGCCGCGGTGATAGGAAAAAGACAACCTGGCCTTGCGCCTTGCCTGCCATGGAGCGTTGCCCGTGACGAACACCCCGAATAAAAGCACTTCGCGAAAACCAGATGTCCTTGGGCATCGCGCGAAGATCGGCATTCTCGTTCCGGCCTCCAACACCATTGTCGAACCCGAAATGGCCTCGATGCAGCCGCCGGGGGTTACCAACCATGTTTCGCGCATGAGCCGCGTGAAGCGCCCCGCGCACGATCTGGAGCTTTATAAAAAATTCCTGGGCAAGTCGGTTGACATGGATGCGGCCATCGACCTTCTGACGGCCATGGAACCCAACATCATCGTCCACGGACACTCAGTGGATTCTTTCGTCGGCGGCGTTGCCGCGGCCGAAACCATGAAAAAGCACATGGAAACCGTCAGTGGCGGCGTGCCCGTCATGTTGCCGTCCTTTGCGATTCTGAAAGCACTGGAATGTTTGGGCCGCCCCAAGAACCTCGGTATCATGACGCCATGGATGCCGCCCGCCGATGAAGCCTGCGCGGCCTTTTTCAAAAGTTGCGGGTATAATGTGCTGGCCATCAAGGGCCTGCAGCATCCAACCCCGCTTGATATCGCTACCGCCGATGCGGAGCTCTTGAACCGGACCGTTGATGAGATCAACGTGGCGGGCGTGGAGTGCATCATCAAGGTGGGCACCAACTCGGCCATGGCGCGCCTGGTGGCCGACATGGAGCGGCGCATCAATAAACCCGTATTGACGGTCAATACCGTTACCTACTGGGCGGGCTTAAGGGCCCTAGGGATTGACGACAAACTCAGAGGGTTCGGCCGCTTGGCCGAAACCTTCTAAATTCAACCACAAGGAAAAAGCAGCATGCCCGTCTATCAAGTCGCCATCGTGAAAATCACCAACCGCACGCCCGGCTTTGCCGAGTACGTACGGAAATCGGCCGAACTTCTGGCGAAGTACGGCGCCGAATACGTGGTGCGCGGGCCCGCCGACAGCATTCTGGACGGCGACTACCTCCAGGGCCGGGCGGTGGTGGTCTCCAAATGGCCTTCGATGGAAAAGGCCAAGGAATTCTGGAACTCGGAAGAGTACCAGACCAAGATCAAACCCTTGCGCGACGGCTCGGGCGTGTTCGACATCGGTCTTTACACCGAAGCGCCCAAGTAAAGCCGCCGGACTCTGCGTTGACCTAAATACTCTTGCCCCGGTTTTTGCTTCCCGCCACTGTACGTGCCGCGGGCCCCGGCCCTGTCGCGCCCGCACCAGGCGTTCATTCATAAGGACCGGCGATGCCGCGGCGTTTAGCGGGAACAACGGGCGCTCAGCCCCATGATGCCTCCAGCACAGTCTCCAGCGCCATTCGGGCCGGAGATTACGTTTTCATTTCAGGCCTCTTGCCGCGCGATGAGAACGGCGCGCTGGTGACGGGCGACATCGCGCACCAAGTTCATGCCGTGATGAAGCGGCTGCAGGCGACGGTGGAGCAGGCCGGGTGCAAGATGGACGATGTGGTCAAGTGCACCGTCTGGCTTGCCGACCGCGAGGATTTTGCCGCGTTCAACCGCATCTACGCCACCTATTTCGATGAACCGCGCCCGGCCCGGTCAACGGTCCGCGCCGACCTGATGGCGCCCGAAGCCCGCATCGAAATCGAAGCGGTGTGCTACAAGCCGCGCTCGAAAATCTATCCGCACACCTATGGTTAGGCCGGGTTTCCGCCGGAAATGACGCGTCTGGGGGCCGGGATTTTCAAACACCGGGCTATCATCCTGTCACTTTCGACACTATGTTCAGGGCGCCCCGAGAATCAGAATGGCTTTGAGGACAGAATGGCTTTTAGGGACCGCCCTGGCACGGAGGACGGCAGATGAGTACCGATTCGCTGAAATTCGTCAGTTACGAGCACACCCACGGCCCGGCCTTCGGCGCTGTCGTGGGCGATGAGGTGATTGACCTGTCCGACGTGGGCCCTTCGCTGCGTGCCGTGCTGGCCACGGGCCCGCTCGATAATCTGAAAGCCGTTGTTGCCAAGCGCAAACCCAGCGTGCGTCTGGACCATGTGGTGCTGCATCAGGTGGTGCCCGATGCCCAGCGCATTATCTGCGTCGGCAAGAACTACCGCGACCATGCCGCCGAAATGGGCGGCGGCGTACCGAAAGATCCCAACCTGTTCATCCGCACGCCGCAATCGCTGGTGGGCCACAAGCAGTCCATCGTCTGCCCCAAGGTCTCAAGCCAGTACGACTACGAGGGCGAACTGGCCGTCATCATCGGCAAGGGCGGGCGGCACATTTCTAAGGACAAGGCCTTATCGCACGTGGCGGGCTACACCTGCTTCATGGACGGGTCTTTGCGCGACTACCAGAAGCATTCCTTCACCGCCGGCAAAAATTTCGACTCCTCGGGTGCCTGCGGGCCCTGGCTGGTGCCCGCAACACAGGTGCCAAATCCGCAAGCCCTGCGGCTGACGACGCGGGTAAATGGCGCGGTGATGCAGAACGAATCGACCGCGCAGATGATCTATTCCATCACCGACATCATCGCCTACATCTCGGCCTTCACACACCTTGAGCCGGGCGATGTTATCGCCACCGGCACGCCCGCCGGTGTCGCGGCGGGGCGCAACCCTTCGCCGTGGCTGAAGCCCGGCGACAAGGTGGAAGTGGAGATCGAGAAGATCGGCACGCTGGCCAACACCGTCATCAGCGAGGCGGGCTGAGAAGCCCTTTGCGCACGTGCGCGGAGTATGGCGCATGGTCTTCCGGTCCGCGCTGATCTTCTGCTGCGCCATTCTGGTGTGGACGCCACTTGCTGTTGCAGAAGCGTTGCGCGTGTCCGTGCCCGCCATCCCTGAAACGCTTGATCCGCACCGCGCCGTCACATCGGCGGAGCAGTTTCTTGCGCGCAAACTCTTCACCGGCTTGGTGACGGCGGATGCTGACGGCGCAATTGAACCCGGCCTTGCCGAACGCTGGACGGTCAGCCCTGACGGTCTCAACTACCGCTTTGAATTGCGCCGGGGCCTTACATGGTCCGACGGCAAGCGCATCGATGCCGACACCATAACCAACAGCCTGGCCCGCGCGCTCGATCCCGCCACGGCAGCCCCATTCTACAATCTTCTTTTGCCGATCAAGAATGCCGAGCCCTACCGGCTGGGCACGCTGGCCCCGAACGCAAAGCTTGGCGTGGCCGCACCCGACCGCAACACCGTGGTGATCACGCTTGACCGGCCGTCGCATCAATTTCTGGGCGTGTTGGCTCTGCCGGTGGCGGCTCCGGTTCCGCTGCATCGTATCGCCGCCCTCAAAAACGCGTGGGCAGCGAAGGAAAATGTGATTGGCGATGGCCCCATGGTCCTATCGCACAGCATGAACGGATTTGTCCTGAAGCCTAATGCAGCAAACCCGGGGCCCGCGCGCGATGAAATGCTTCTCACAGCCGATCAGGCCGCGGCGGATATAACGGTAGGGGCCATGCCTCTGGCGGGCGCAGACGGGCCTGCAGCGCTTTACCAGCTTGCCGTCAATGTTACGCGTGCGCCGCTCGATCAGCGGGAAATTCGCCATGCCCTCAGCATGGTGATCGACCGCGAGGCGCTGGTGGCGGCGCTCAGGCTTCCCGGTCTGACGCCTGCCTATAGTTTCGTGGCCGCGCCCGAGGCCGTGCAGGCTCCTTATGCGCGGCTGTCGGCGTCCGACCGGCATATCATCGCCGAAGCGCTGCTCTTGGACTTGCCGCCGCTGCGGCGGCGGACAATCAAGGTGGTGATGCCCGATCTCCAGGCCGACAAACCTGTTCACGAGGCTGTCGCGGCGGCGCTGCAAAAAGCCTGGGCCCCGTTGGGTTTTCAGGCCGAGCCAGCGGTGCTGGCCCTGCGCGATTACGAGGAGGCGATCCTGAACGGCGACTTCGACGTGGCCTGGCCCCCCAATTGGGCTGGCGTCCAGGGGCCTGCGGACAGCATGGCCTCGACCTTGTTTGCCTTCAGTCAGGCGGCTGGCCCGTGGAACGCAGGCCGCTACCGCGAACCGGCTTTCGACCAGTTCATGCTGGCCGCCGATGCGGACCTGTCGCCCGAATTTCGCTTGAGCCAATGGCGTTCAGCCGAGGCCTTGCTGATCGAAGACCAGCCGGCTTGGCCGCTGTTTTTTTATTCCACCATCCCATCCACAGTGCACGTTCCGGGCCTTTCCGGCAGTGATGCCGCAACAATCCGTCGCTGAATGCTGATCCGCTGCCTTATTTGCAATGCGCTTGTTTTTCTTGGCGGGCGCGGGGCGGCCCCCTATGGTCATTCTCAGTGCAGATGTCGTAAGACGATGCAGAGATAAAAGCGCGCCGCCCGCGGCGCGCCGGCCCAGGAGGGGGCGAACCCGGACATGCTATCGTTTATCGTGCGGCGGCTGCTGATCGCCATTCCGACACTTCTGGCCATCATCACCGTCTGCTTCTTCCTGATGCGGGTCGCGCCCGGAGGCCCATTTGACGCCGAAGCCCCCGTACCACCCGAAATCCTCGCCAACATGCGCGCGGCCTATAACCTCGATAAGCCGCTGGTGCAGCAGTACGCCGACTACATGCTGAACCTGGCGCGGGGCGATTTCGGCCCGTCGTTCAAGTACAAGGACTTCACCGTCACCGAACTGATCGGGCAAGGCTTTCCCGTCTCGGCGCAGAACGGCCTTGCCGCGCTGGTGCTGGCCGTTCTCATCGGCGTGCCCCTTGGCATCTTCGCTGCCCTGAAGCAGAACACCGCAGCCGACTATACCGTCATGGGCTTCGCCATGACCGGCATTGTTGTGCCCAGCTTTGTCATGGCGCCGGTGCTGATTCTCATTTTCGCCATCGGGCTGAAGGGCACGCCCTTCCAGCTTCCCGCCGGCACGTGGGAGGGCGGGGCCTTTGAACACCGCATCCTGCCGGTGTTCTGCCTGTCCTTGGTCTACATCGCCTATCTCGCCCGCATCACCCGCGCCAGCATGATCGAGGCCCTGCGCCAGAACTACGTGCGCACCGCGCGGGCCAAGGGCCTGCCGTTCCGCACAGTTGTGGTGCGCCACGCACTGAAAACCGCGCTGATTCCGGTGGTGACGTTCCTGGGGCCGGGCATCGCTTTCATGCTGACGGGCTCCATGGTTATTGAAACCATCTTCCAACTGCCCGGCGTCGGCCGCTACTTCGTGCAAGGCGCGCTCAACCGCGATTACACCCTGGTGATGGGCGTGACCATCCTCAGCGCCTCGCTGATCATCACCATGAACATCATTGTCGACGTGCTGTACGGCCTGCTCGACCCCAGAGTCCGTTATGAGTAGTCCGTTATGAGTAGCCAGTCATGAACAGCGGTTCATCTCTCAACCTGTCTTCGCCCCACGGCGCCGCGCTGACCGCGGCCGAGGACATTCAAGGCCGCAGCCTCTGGCAGGATGCCTGGCGGCGTTTGCTGGCCAACCGCGCGGCGTTGGTCAGCCTTGTTATTCTGGTCATCGTGGGCTTCGCGTGCTTTGCGCTGCCGCATTTCCTGCCCTGGACATACGAGCAGATCGACTGGGACCGCATGGAAGCGACCCCGCCCAGCATTGAGACCGGGCACTATCTCGGCACCGACACACTGGGGCGCGACTTGCTTGCCCGGGCGCTGTTCGGCGGACGCGTCTCGCTCACGGTCGGGTTACTCGCTACCTTCGTGGCGCTGGTGATCGGCGTCACGGTGGGCACCATCGCCGGTTTCGTCGGCGGACGCGTTGATCAGGCGCTGATGCGTTTTGTCGATTTCATGTACACCGTGCCGCTGACGTTCTTTGTCATCATTCTCATGGTTCTGTTCGGGCGCAATTTCATCCTGATGTTCCTGGCGATTGGCTGCATCGAGTGGCTGACCATGGCGCGCATCGTGCGCGGCCAGACATTGACTCTGAAAAACAAGGAATTCATCGAAGCGGCGCGCGCCGTTGGCGGGTCCACCGCCGCCATCATTATCCGCCACATCGTGCCCAACGTGCTGGGGGTAGTGATCGTCTACGTCACGCTGACGATTCCTCAGGTGATCTTGATTGAAAGCTTCTTGAGTTTCCTGGGCCTGGGTATCCAGGAGCCCATGACCAGTTGGGGCATGCTGATCAACGAGGGCGCCGCGGAGATGGAGTCAACGCCGCGCGCGCTTTTGGTGCCGGCAGGGCTCATGACGCTGACGCTGTTCTGTTTCAACTTCCTGGGCGACGGCCTGCGCGATGCGCTAGACCCCAAGGATCGGTAATTGGAGCACCGGTAGCGCCCATGGCCATTCTCGATATCCGCAATCTCACGGTCAGTTTCGCCACCCCCGACGGCGCGGTGTCGGCGGTGAACGATGTCTCACTCTCGTTGCAAAAGGGGGAATGCCTCGGAATTGTGGGCGAGTCCGGTTCGGGCAAAAGCCAGACGTTCATGGCGGCCATGGGGCTTCTGGCTACAAATGGAACCGCACGGGGTGAAATTCTGTTCGACGGCAAGAATCTCATCGGCGCGGACGAGGGCACACTGAACAC
Source organism: Rhodospirillaceae bacterium (assembly GCA_016793085.1). GTDB lineage: Bacteria > Pseudomonadota > Alphaproteobacteria > Rhodospirillales > Rhodospirillaceae. The sequence continues at coordinate 3,428 of JAEUKM010000271.1, read as the reverse complement.
CGTACGCGGCAACCGCATGGGCATGATCTTCCAGGACCCCATGACCTCGCTGACGCCCCACATGAAGATCGGCCGCCAACTGGGCGAGGTGATGATCCGCCATCGTGGGGCGAGTATATCGCAAGCGCGCGAGCAGGCGTTGGCCATGCTGAAACGCGTGCAAGTGCCCGAAGCCGAGCGGCGGCTGGATATGTATCCGCACGAATTGTCCGGTGGCCTTCGCCAGCGTGTGATGATCGCCATGGCCTTGATGTGCAGCCCCGAAGCCATTATCGCGGACGAACCCACCACGGCGCTGGATGTGACCGTGCAGGCGCAAATCCTCGATATCCTGCGCGATGTGAAGGAACGCCTGAACACCGCCGTAGTGCTGATCACGCACGATCTCGGCGTCATTGCAGGGTTGGCCGACCGCGTGGCTGTCATGTATGCCGGCCGCATCGTCGAAGTGGGCGACGTGCGCGGCATCTTCGCCGATCCGCAGCATCCCTACACCAAGGGCCTCTTGGCCTGCACGCCGCGCCTGGACGATGCCTGCGGCGGACTGATGACGACGATTTCCGGCCAGCCGCCTAACCTGCAGCGCCTGCCTGCGGGCTGCGCGTTTCATCCCCGCTGCGGGTATGCGTCCGAGCGCTGTAGCGCCGAACGCCCGGCATTGGAACAAACCGCGCCTACGCGCGCCAAGGCGTGCTTCGCCAACCTGAAAGCCGCGTGATGCCCGAGCCGTTACTCAAAGTCCGCGACTTGAAAGTTCACTACCCCGTCCGCACCGGCGGCGTGGTGGTGCGACGTTTCGCCGCCCTGAAAGCGGTGGACGGCGTCAGCTTTGATCTCCAGCCCGGTGAAACTTTAGGCGTCGTCGGCGAATCGGGTTGCGGCAAATCCACGCTGGGCCGGGCGGTGCTGCAACTGGTGTCCGCCACGGCCGGTTCGGTGTCGTGGCTGGGATGCGATCTCACCAAGCAGACCAAGCGCGAATTGAAAGACTGCCGCAAGGATTTGCAGGTGGTGTTCCAGGACCCGCTCGCCAGCCTGGATCCGCGCATGACGGCGGGCGACATCATCGCCGAACCCTTACGCAATTATTTTCCGGCCATGAGTGCCGTTGAACGCAAAGCCAAAGTGCAGGACATGATGGCCAAGGTGGGTTTGCTCCCGGCCATGATCAACCGCTACCCGCATGAGTTTTCGGGCGGGCAGTGTCAGCGCATCGGCATCGCGCGCGCCATGATCCTGAACCCCAAGCTGGTGATCTGCGACGAGCCGGTGTCGGCGCTGGATGTGTCGATCCGCGCGCAGGTGATCAATCTTCTGATGGATCTGCAAAAAGCCTTCAATCTCTCGCTCATTTTCATCAGCCACGATCTTGCGGTCGTGCGCCACATCAGCCATCGCGTGATGGTGTTGTATCTGGGCAAGGTCATGGAACTCGCCGAACGGGATGCGCTCTATCAGTCGCCCCTGCATCCCTACACTCAGGCGCTCATGGCTGCGGTGCCGATCCCCGACCCGGATAAGGAACGCGCCAAGGCGCGCGTTATTCTGTCGGACGATCCGCCGTCGCCGTTGAATCCGCCTTCAGGATGCGTGTTCCGCACCCGCTGTCCCAAGGCCACCGGCGTCTGCGCCGAGAAGATTCCCACGCTGGATGCCGCCCGCGCGGGCCAAGAGGTTGCCTGCCATCACTGGCGCGGCTAAACCTCAACAATTATTGATGTTCTGAACAAGGCCAAGCCATGCCGCAAACCGGCGATCCAGCGCTTTATTTCCAATGCCACGTCTTCTGCTGCACCAATGTGCGCCCGGAAGGACACCCGCGCGGCTCTTGCGCGCGCAAGGGCTCGGTCGCCTTACGCGATTACATGAAGATCAAAGCCAAGGAGATGGGATTGAAAGGCATTCGCATCAACGCCGCCGGATGCCTGGACCGCTGCGAACTCGGGCCCACCATGGTGATCTATCCCGACGGCGTCTGGTACCGTTTTGCCTCCGAGGCCGATGTGGATGAGATTCTCAACACGCACATCAAACAGGGCGGGCGCGTGCCTCGTCTCCTGATGAAGATAGAAGACGGCCCAAACAAGACACCCGAATAACCTTCGGTATAAGTGTTCTGGAAACTAGACCATAAGATCAGGTCAATGACCCATCTTCCGGCTTCTCGCGCGCTCGTGATTCGAACATAAAATTCCACCTGAAATAAACATCCCGAACACGATTTAGGGGGACCGCATGAGATTTGTCGCTTTGTGCGCCACAGCAGCGCTGTTGGCCACCACCACCGCACGGGCGCAGGATGCCCCGGCCGAACGCGCATGGACCCCCACGCTCAATCTGGCCTTCACCAGCCAATGGGTCGACCGTGGCCTGACCCAGACCAACGCCCACGCCACCCCGCAAGGAGGCCTGCGCCTGGACCATGAGAGCGGTTTTTACGTCGATAGCTGGGCCACAGGTGTCGACTTCGGCGACGGCACCGATGCCGAGGTCGATCTGGGCTTCGGCTACGCGCAGGAGTTGGACAACGGCTTCTCCTACGATCTTTCTTTTTACTACTACCTGTTCCCGGGCGCGCCCAAGGGCAGCAAGGCCGACTTCTGGGAAGTGATCCCTTCGGTAGGTTACGACTTCGGCCCCGTCGCCTGGACGGCGGCAGCGTTCCTGACCACGCGCAACGGCGGGGACACCGGCGAGAGTGTGTACCTCACCACTGGGTTCTCGGTTCCGCTGACGGAAGAATTCAGCATTGATGCGAATGTCGGCCGCTCGGAACTGGACCCGCGCGGCGGCGACGACTACTGGGATTGGAACGCAGGCGCCACGTACGCCACGCCGTGGTTCGACGTTGATGCCCGCTATCACGATGCTGGCAACATCGCCTGCGGCGGCAAGTGCAAGGGCCGCTTCGCCGTTACCATCAGCCGCGATTTCAGCTTCTAATCAGGTTACGTAATGGCCGCGGCTTCGCGGGCCATGTTGATCAAGGACGAGTTCATCAGAAACGCCTTGTGACGCTTGGCGTCCTCGGCGGTCTTGCGCAAGTCCTCGAAGCGCGCATTGGCTTTCGCGGGGTCCTTGGCCTGTAAGGTCTCTTTGTTCTGGATGGACTGGGCCTGCACGTATTTCTGCGCCAGCGGGCGGCGCTGGCGGTCGTACTGATCGAACACCGCATCATCCGCTTCGCCGCGCCAGACCTTCACGATCTTTTCGGCCAGGTTCAGCCCGTCGGCGATCCCGGAATTCATGCCCATGCCGCCCAGGGGGTTGTTGATGTGCGCGGCGTCGCCCGCCAGGAACGCGCGGCCCTTGCGGAAGCACTCGGCCACGCGCTGATGCACGGTGTAGAGATTGCGGTGCACGATCTCGGTATCGCGCGCGTAGGGAAAACAGTGATCGTAGCGTGCCCTGATCCACTCATCCGAGGT
>JAEUKM010000400.1 GCA_016793085.1 Rhodospirillaceae bacterium | reverse complement strand
CCAGTACGGATCGGGTCGTTTTGACGGTGCAGGACGCCATCCCGGCCAACGAGCATGTTCTCGCCCGGCTTGTCGCATGCCTGGAGGATGCGTCGGTGGCCGGTGCTTACGCGCGGCAAATTCCGCAGCCCGACGCCGATGAAATCACAAAACGCAACCTCAACGCCTGGTTGACGGGCCGGCGCCAGAGGGAGGTACGCAAACTTGCCGGGCTTGGACAATTCGACGCCTTCTCGCCCATGGAAAAGTATCTGTTCTGCAATTTCGACAACGTATGCTCGATCATCCGTAAGTCCGTGTGGGAGGCCGAAAAGTTCGGCTCTATCAACTTTGGCGAGGATATCGATTGGGCCGAACGCGTTCTGAAAGCGGGCCACGCTGTCGTCTATGAACCGGAAGCCACCGTGGTGCATTCGCATGACCGACCGCTGGCGTATGAGTACAAACGCACATACGTTTGTCACCGCAAGCTTTATGGGCAATTCGGCCTTCATGTCGTTGCTTCGGCCTGGCGCGTGCCGGGGGCGTGGATCAGAACCGCCCTGGCCGACATGGCGTATGTCTTGGGCGTTCGGCTGCGCTGGACCAAGAAATTGAAGTTGCTGCTGAAGATTCCAGTGCTGGATGCCCTGCAGGTCGTCGGGCAGTACCAGGGCGCGCGAGACGAACAGCAGGGGCGCGAGAAGACTGTGCGGGGCGTTTAAGGTATGGCGCCCGACCGGCCGATGAAGATTCTTCTGACCGTTCATCAGTTCTTCCCCGAGTATTTCTCGGGCACGGAAGTGCTGACCTTTAGCGTCGCCAAGGAACTGAAGAAACGCGGGCACGAAGTATGCGTGCTCACCGGCTTTCCGTCGCGCACCCACATGCCCGATGAAGAACGCTTCGACGAGTACGATCTCGAGGGGATGCGCGTCTACCGTTTCCACCATGCCTATGTTCCCATGGGCGGACAGACGGCCGTGACCGAGGTGGAATACGACAGTCATTTAACCGCGCGCTATTTCACCCGTTTGCTGCGCGACCTGAAACCGGACATTGTCCATTTCTTTCACATGGGCCGCCTGGGAACAGGCTTAATCGACGCGGCCCTGGCTGCTGGCGTTCCGGCCTTCTACACGCCGACGGACTTCTGGTCGGTATGCCCGACCAGCCAGTTGTTGCTGCGCGACGGCAGCGTCTGCGCCGGGCCGTCGCGTTTTGGCGGCAACTGCGTGAAGCACGTGGCCGAGCTGACGCGAGGCCCAGCCGTGCGCGCCGTCAGCAGGTTTGTACCCACGGCCCTGGTGGATGCCGTCGCGGGACTCACGGCTAAAGGCTTCCTGCCGCAGTATCCCTTGAGGACCGAGGTGGCCGCCATGGCCCGCCGCCGCCCGTTCAATGTGAACCGCTTGAATTGGTTGAGCGGCATTGTCTCGCCCACGTCGCTCATGACCAAGGTGCTGCGGCACAATGGCGTGGACGTCGCGCTGATCCTGCAATCGGCTTACGGCATCGATATCGCGGCCGGGGATGTTGCGCCCGCGCGCCGCGTGCCCGGGCAGCCGCTCACGGTAGGTTTCATCGGTACGCTGGCGCGGCACAAGGGCTGCCACATTCTGATCGAGGCCTTCCGCAAACTCCCACCCGCCCAGGCCCGGTTGAAGGTTTACGGCAACCTGTCGGATTTTCCCGATTACGCGACGAGTCTGAAAGCTCTGGCGGGCGATGCGCCCAACATTGAATTCTGCGGTACGTTCCCGAATGCCCAGGTGGCGCAGGTCATGGCGGGCATCGATACGCTTGTTGTGCCGTCCTTATGGTACGAGAACACGCCGTTGGTTGTGTATTCGGCCCTGGCGGCCAAACGTCCGGTGGTGGTGTCCGACTTCTCCGGCTTGGTGGAAGTCATACAGGACGGCCGCAACGGCCTGGTCTTCAAACCCGGCGACGTGAGCGCGCTGCATCGTTGCCTGCAGCGGTTGGCGGATGAGCCTGAGTTGCTGGGTGTGCTCAGCGAGGCCTGCCGGCGCCCCAAGTCGTCAGTGGAGTATGTGGATGAGCTGCTGATGCTTTACGCGTGCCCGCGCGCCGGTACGACGCCCCGAGCGCCGCGCGTTTTCGCGCCGCTGGAGGACACGCGGGGTGCTGGATTCATCACCGGCTGGGCCGTGGCGGACAATTGTGCGCCTAAAAGCGTAGCCGTATTGCGAGGGAGAAATGTCCTTGGTGCGACCGATACGTTCCTGCCGCGTCCCGACGTCCGCGACAGCCTGCGCCGCAATGGCGTGACAGTGGGTTCTGAGGCATTGGGTTTTGCCGTGACGCTGAAATCCGCCTTTGCACATGACGATCTGCAGCTCGCCATCACGGCTCAGTCTGGCGCCACAAAAACGTTGGCGCTGTCCGGCCTCGCCATCGGCGCGTCCGTGGCGTTGGATGAAGCCAGCTATGTCGGGCTCGACAGCGCGCGCCAGCCGGTCACACGCGCCAATATCTGATCAGTTCTGAATGCGGCCCAGCGGCACAATGAGGCGGCGGCCGTCCCAATCAGTGGTGCCGCTGTCCGTTCTCAGAAAATCAAGTTCGGGTCCTTTCGGGCTGAACAAGCCAAGCGCGACGCCCGCGGCATTGGCCGGCAGATCGGTGTAGGTGAACGTATAGCGCCGGATCGTCTGCGCGGCATTGGGGCTTGCGTAATCGATTAGCTCGGTTTGCGCGTTCTTGAGGATTTTACCCTGGCCATCGACAATATGGGCGAACATCACCCACGGCGGGCGCGCTGATCCTTCGGCCCATACATCCAAATCAAAAAGCGTGCCACTCCAGCGCGCACGGGCGGCGCGGATGGCGATGTGCGTCTCGGGGGCCTCGGCCAACGCAAACACTGCATTAACCGTTGCGGCGCTGTTTCGGGCAACCAGGGCATCCACACCATTTGCGGACCACCAGCGCGGCTGGTTACTGTCCATAAACGCTGCGGGCCAGTCATGCCGCTGGACAAGGTCCTGAAACGCGTCTTCAAGGGCTGCGCGGTCGGTAACCTTCAGGATGCGCAATGAGGTGTCTGACAGCATCATGACGCCTTGCGAAGGAGTCAGTGCGCTGGCCCAAGCAGTGAACACGGCCGCCTCGGTATAAAAATCTGGCACCGTACGCTGTGACAAGATAGCCGCGCGCCGCGCACCATCGCGCACGGGCTCGAATACGAGAAACTCAGCCCGGGTTAGATCCTCGATGCGGAACGTGCTGGGCCGCTGCCAATCTATCGGCGAGAGGACGTCCATTTGCGGCGACCTGGGATCAACAAGGTTGGTGTGATTCAGCACAGCCTGAAACGCGCGCTGAGCCGGCGTGATGTTGAAAAAGTAAGCCGCGCTGCGTTGGGCGCCGGCGGCGCGCAGCTCGCCGAGAACAGCTTTTGCCTGGACTGTCTCGGCTTCGAAAAGCCCCGTAACAAGGTTGACGCCGAGCGCGCGCTGGACCTGAAGCGGGGGCGAGGGCAGCATCAGGAGAATCGTGACCAAGGCCAGGGGAGTGGAGAGTGCGATTATGTAAATGCGCCGCAGCGGCTGAGCGCCGGCCCTAACCCAGTCGGAAATGAGGGGCGCCACAAACACAAAGGCCATGACGCCAAAGGGGACGAAGTAGCGCGGTTCCCACGGTTCGGTTGCGAAGAACCAGAACCAGACGCCGAGCCCGAGGCACAGTAGGGCTGCACTGAATGCTGCCCACGCGCCGCGGTACAGCGCCGCACCAAGACCCAGAACAGTCAGTGCCGTGAGGGCCCAGCCCAAGCTAATGCGGACAAGACCAAAGAAATCGGCGGGTGTGACGGGTGCCGTGACTTCACCCGACATGATGGCGATGACGCGGTTGCCGAACAGCACGTTCTCGGCCGAGAAATACTCTGAGGTAAGGGCAACGTAGGCGGTGACGCCGTAAATCGCCAGCGCTGCGGCCAAGGACGGCGCCGTAAACCGAAGGCCCAAGGGATGTCTCAAGAGCCCGTGGAGTTGGCGGCGCTCCTGCCACAACAACAGCACCAGCCAAGCCAGGCCCGTCAGGGCCATCACCATCACGCCAGAGGGCTTGATAAGAAAACAAAACGCCGCGCTCAATGCCGCCAGCACGCCCCATCCGGCCGAATGACCGCGCACGCTACGCAGCACGGCGGCGGCGCTTAATCCAGCAACGCTGGCCAAGAAGTTGTCGACCATTCCCCAATTCACGTCCCAAGGCACAAGGTCGTTCGCCTGGAATTGATAAAGCATCGGCATTCCCATCAGGGCGAGCGTCAGGGCCGCAGCGATGCCGTCGAAGCCCTTGATCCCGAACAGGGCGGCCATCGTGACGGCGAAAAGGACGACGGGAATGAACACCGAACGGAAATAATAGGCGTGAAATTCGGGGCTGAACCCGAACGGATAGGCCATCAGCACCGTACCCGGCGGACGCAGGGTCGGCTCCACATCGAAAGGGTTGAAGGGTTGGCCGGCCGCGACTGCTTGCCAGAAGGTCAGGCTTTTCTTCACGTACGACAGCGCATCCCACGCCGGCGGCTCGACGGCGTTGGAGGCGGCCATCCACACCAGCGCGCCGATCAGCGCCGTCCATGCGCCAGTGATGAGGAGAGGAAGGGGCAGGCGGGTCATGCCCGCTTAAGTATCAAGGAACGGCTTGAGTTTCCATGCGCTTTCGCGCGTTTGGCAGGGTGTGTGCAAAATTCTATGTGGGGCGCGCCGTCAGGTCGCGCACCAGCTCGCGCTTGAGAATCTTGCCGGTGGTGTTGCGGGGAAGGGCAGGCACGATTTCCAGCCGCTCGGGCCACATGAACTTGGCCACACCGGAGGCCAAAAGAGCTGCGTTCAGGCTTTCCAGAGTCAGTGCGGCGTCTTTGGCCAGTGCAACCACAGCACAGATGCGTTCACCCAGCTTTTCATCGGGGTAGCCAATCGCCGCCGCCTCTCGGATGGAGGGCAGGGCCTGCATGGCGGCTTCCAGTTCGCCTGCGGGCACCTTCACGCCGCCGCGGTTGATGACGTCTTTCAGCCGGTCGATGTAGTGGTAGAAATCCTGCTCTTCGGCGTCGCCCGCGATCTCGAAAATCTCGCCGGACTTGAAATAGCCTGCCGCGTCGAAGTCGGAACGGTCCAGCGTGCCCTCGGCGGTATAGTAGCCGGGAAAAAGCGACGGGCTGCGGAACGCGAACTCGCCCGGTTCGCGGGGTGTGGTGATTTCAGCGCCGGTATTCAAATCCACCAGTTTTGTCTCCACGCCGGCGGCGATGCGGATGCCCCACGACACGCCGTTGAACTGGCGCGCGATGTTGCCCCGGAAGCGGGGAAAATAGCGCGCGCGGCGGTGCGGGTCGGCGGTGATGCTGGCGCTGGAGAGCAGCGTCAGCCCCTCGGTGGACCCAAACGCATTGACGATCTCGATGTTATAGCGCGTCTTGAAGCCCTCGATCATCCAGGGGTCCAACGGTGCTGAACCGCACAGGATGCTGCGGATGGCCGAGACATCGTGGTTGTCCAGCACGTTATCGCGCAGCAGCGCGTTCAGCATGGCGGGCGCGGTGACGGTGTGGTTGATGCGCAAGGATTCGATCTGATTCAGAAACACCGCCATGTCGAAGGGCTGGTGCAGCACCAGCGTGCCTTGGGTTTCCAGCCAGGGCAGGAACATGCCGTTGTAACCGGCGGTGTGGACCATCTGCATGGGGGCGAGGATGCGGTCGCCATGCTGTAAGCCGCCCGCATCGACACAGCAGCCGCCCGTGGCGCGCCACTGGTTGTGGCTGTGGGGCACGCACTTCGGGTGGCCGGTGGTGCCCGACGTCCAATGCATCGTCACGATGTCGTTGCCGTCGATGCGCAAGGTTCGCAGGTAAGTATGCAGTGCGCTTAAATCTTCCCTGTGGTGCGCAAGGTCGCCCATGTCGCCCGCCTGTGCGCCAAGCGTGATCACGCTTGTTTTCAAGCCCGGCATCTCCGCACACAGGCGTTTGACCAACTCGCCGGGCTGCGTGCCCTTGAAGGCGGAGAGGGTGAGAATGCACTTGGGCCGGATATGGCCGATGATGCGCCGCACGTCGCGCTCGCCGTAAGCCAGCATGACGGGCGAGGCAATGGCGCCGATGCGTGCACACGCCAGGAACGCAATGACGATTTCGACGATATTGGGCAACTGGAGGACAACGATGTCATCCTTGCGCACGTGATGGCGCAGCAGCAGGGCGGCCAGAGCATCCGTTGCCGCATCCACTTCGGCGAAGCTCAGGCTCTGGGGCTCGCCGAACGCAAATACATTTCGATTCGGCGCATCCAGCAGTGCGGCTTGATCCGGGTGTGCGGCCACGCAGGCCCGGAACATGTCATCAACCGTCACCTGCTGCCACCAGCCCAGGGCCGTGTAGCGGGCAATCGCCTCTGGGTGATCGAGGATCATGTTTGATCCTCGGGCACGTTCAGGGCTTCTCGTGCATCGTATCGGCGACTTTGTGCAGCCACTCGTTGTGCTCGCCCTTGGTCATGCCGAGATAGCCCGGCATGTCGAAGTAATCGCGCCCGCGCCAGATCTTGCCGTCCTTGATCTGGTAGATGCCCATGTAGGGCATGCGCACGGTTACGCCGTCGGGCTGGTCGTACTCGTCGATGCCCTCGAAAATGATCTTTTCGTTGTCCTCGACGTAATTGACGATGCGCCAGCGGCTCGTCACTTGGTGCGGCCACAGCATGTTAATCTTCTTCCGCATGTATTCCTTGCCGATGAAGGGCCGCGTGCCCACGTGCAGGTAATAAATGCAATCGTCGGTGAAGCAATTCAGCGTCGCCTCCAGGTCTTTCGCCTTCATGGCGTCGATGTAGCGCTGCACGGCGTCCAAAGCTTTACCCATGATATCCTCCCGTTGGTTTCTGAAGCGTGGCTAGTTTTTGAAGTTCGACAGAATGTGATCGGCGGCCAGGCGCGCGCTCATGGCGGCGGCCGGTGTGGCGATGAAGCCCGCGGGACCGCAGGCGTCACCCACGTTGAACAGGTTGGGCACCGAGGTCTGAACAGGCATGTTGTAGCCCGGCCACGAGCGCGCCACGACATCGGCATCGGTGATGTCGCGGAGCTGAATATCAAGAATGCGCCCGCCCTTTTTCTCGAAATCCGGGAATATGTCGTGAATGTCCTCGGTGTTGGCCTTGATCTCGTCGTCTTTGTCCAAAGGTTGCAGGCAGCTTTTCGGCGTGGCGTAGAACGACATCAGGTGCTTGCCGTCGGGCGCCCACTCGGGGCAGATGTTCGTCAGCGGCACGGCGGTGACGATGCGTTTCAGGCCCGCCGCCAGAATGGCCGAGCGCGGCTCGAACAGCGGCTCGTCGGACACGACGAACGAGGCGACAATGGGCGTAGGCCGGATGCGGCTGCGCAATTTCTCCACGTAGGCTTTGTCGAAAGCCGCTTCGCCCGTCAGCGCCAGGGTCTGCGTGGGGCCGGCGTTGCTGATGACGATATCGGCGGGGATGGTTTTGCTCTGGCCGTCTACCTGCACAGTGACACCTGTGGCTTTTCCATTGGCGGTGTCGATTTTTAAGGTCGGCGTGTTCAGCAACACCTTGCCGCCATGGCTTTCGATGACCTTGCCCAGCGCGCGGCTGACGGCGACGAACCCGCCCGGCACCAGCGCGTACTTGTCCATGCGCGCATCGGCGGCGGCGAAGTGCGCGAACCAGTGGCTGGCGGGATATTCGAAGTCGTTCACCGCCGACACCGCCGAGGTGATGGTGTGGAACAGTGCGATCAGGTCTTTGTTGTCGGTGTACTGCTCGATCCACTGGCGGAAGGTGGGGCCGCCGTCGCCGGTGACCATCGCGTTGGGGTCTTTGAAGGCCGCGCCGATTTTGGCGATTGAGAGTTGCAGGCCTACCTGCGCCATGGCTTTCACGCCGTCGGCGCCGCCGTGCACCTTCAGGAACATCTCGATCATCTTGCCGATGCCGCTTTTGGCCGGAAGCTGTGCGAATTCGCCGCCGCCCTTGATCCAGAACCACATTTCAGAGACGGGGCGCAGGTCGAACGTGGCACCCACTTCCTTGCAGATGGCGGGCAGAATCCCGTTCAGCTGGAACGACACTGCGCCACGCGGCACGCCGTAGCCGCCGACGGTCTGCGTGCGCGTGCGCCCGCCCACGGTATCGAGCTTGTCGCACACGGTGACGCTGTAGCCGTTCTTGGCCAGTAGCGCGCCCGCGCACATTCCGCCCACACCGGCGCCGACAATCACGACATTTTTGGGCATGGGAGCTCCTATCTGCTGCTGCGTTTAAGGGTCAGAACTTGCGCGCTTTTGGCGTCGAGTTGCAGGCCGCGGGTGATGAAGGTCCAGATTTCGCGGCTCAAGTCCGCTTTCGGCGGGCGCGGGGAGGCGGCCAGCGCCTCGATGATGGCGTGGCGCACCGCGCCGCTGATCATGGCCGACAGCAGGGCCGCGTTATGCATGCGCGGCACCTGGCCGCGTTCCT
>JAEUKM010000378.1 GCA_016793085.1 Rhodospirillaceae bacterium | reverse complement strand
ATCGCCCAGGTGCCGGTGTACTGGTTCTGCACCGGCGCATCGTCGCGCGGCTGGCCTTTGGACGGGTCATAACCCAACTGCCCATAGGCCGAGATATCGAACGCCAGCGACGGGTCCACATCCTCACGGGCCTTGTCGATGGGCGTCTGGCGCGGCGGCGGAGAGGGCCGCCCGTCCGCGCAACCGCCCATCGTAAAGCAGCAGGCTTGCGTCGCAGCGCCGATCTTGCACTCCGCCTCTACCCACACGCCCCAGTAATCCGCGAACGGATTGCCATGGTTGGGATAGAGATCGTAGTTGCCTTTATCTGCGTACAGCCAGGTTTTCCAACCGATCTCCTTGGCGATCTGGTTGGGCACTTCCACCAAATCCAGGGCCGAGTGAATGACGATCTGCGAGAAGATCACCACGATGTGCTTCACGCCGCGGTCTTTGAGCATCGTCAGCGCGTCCCAGTATCTATACTGGTGATCGCCGCCGGGCAGCATGCCGTTCTGCTCGTACAGCCAAGCGTTGCCCAAGTCCTCGCCGCGCATTTCACGCGTCCGCTCGATGTTGGAGCGCACGCGGCCCCCAACCTTGATGTTGGGGTTGGGCTGGCGCAGGCCCATCCATCCGCCGACGATGTTCTCAGGCTTCATGTCAGGATAACGGCGCAGCAACTCGGCCTTGATATTCGCATCCAGAACTAGCGTATCGTTGATTTTGGGGTCGAAGGCCTCGTTGCCCTCGCGCGTGGCGTGATTGATGAACATCACCGCCGTGTCGGCGGGCGCGATCTTGGGGTTGAACGACTTCACCACGCCGTCGGCCATCATGTTGATGAGCAACGGATCGTCCATCAGCGGGTTGGGCCGCCCGTCGAGCGGCACTTTTTTGTCGGCTTTTGGTTCACCGAGAGAGCGCGTCCAGCCCGGCGGATCGTTGGGATAGCTTTCCGCCATCAGGTCGGTGATGTCGTTCAGCCAGCGCGCCTTGATGTTTGTGCCGTTCTTTTTGTTCCAGTCCTCCAGCATCAGGCGCGTGGTGGTGACGACGTCATAGGACTTCCAGAAGCGCGTGCCCGCCACCGTCATGTCGATCATCACCAGTTCGTCGGCACCCTGCTTCAGCAGGCGCTCGCCGGGGCCGTCGATGTTGTAGCGCTCGGGGTCGCAGTCTTTCCATGGCCCGCCGTCCTTCTCGCTGCCGCAGTAGGTGAGTTTCACGCCGCCCGGTACTTGCGGGTTGTACATGTGGCGCGGCCAGGCCAGGTACTTCGTCTGGCTTTGCGCGCCGATCCATTGCGCGCGGTCGGCAACGAATTTCACGCCGAGTTTCTTCTCGGCCTTCTTCAGCTCCCGTTCCATGGCGGCAAACTGTGCTTCGGTGTATTCCACCGAGGGGTCTTTGCCGCCCATGCGCTGCGAGGCGAAGGAATACTTTTTCAGTTGTGTGGACGCATTCGCATAGGACTGGCTGTCGCCCGACTTCACCACCGTCGGCCAGGCGTCAGCATTCCAAATAACATTCTTGAAGATCGGGTTATGCGGATCGTACTGAAAGAACTGCAGCGTGTTGTCCCACTGGTTGGCGACCCCCTGCTCCTCGCTGCCGCCGTGGACCACGAAGATGACGCCAATCGTGCGAGGTTTGTCGGCGGGCGCGGCCGCACACGACGACAGGAGCCCAAAGGCGCACAAGGCCGCAAACAGACGCTTCATCGCGTTCAACCCTCTTCCGATCAGTCACAGTGGCTTTGACACGGAATATATACGGGGGCCGGGGGCCGCGGCTTAACGGGGCTTGG
>JAEUKM010000365.1 GCA_016793085.1 Rhodospirillaceae bacterium | reverse complement strand
CGGGTCGAATTCACCCTGAACCGCGAAACGCTGGAGCGCGCGCTGGGTGAGTTGCCGTATCAGGCCTTCCGGCAGAACCGCGACTTCATCATCACGCCGGCGAAGTTGTCCGCCGACAGCGCCGAGACCGAGCTGTTTGCGCTGCGCGATCCCGCCAATAAGGCCATGACGGAGATTCAGGTCGAAACGCCGCTGCTGATGACGGCCGCCCAACTGCCGCTGCCAGAGGGCTGGGTGGTCGACGTCGAGGACCCCATCATCTACCGGTCCACAGGACTGTGCAGTGGCGGTGAGTTAAAATTGAAGGTCGGCGCGGTCCTGTATGAATACGACCTGGCCGCGCCGCGCTGCCAGCCGATCCTGAAGTAATCATGCAACGCCGCCCGCATCAGTCCTCGGGGTTCACGCTGCTGGAAGCCATCGTGGCTCTGGCGGTGCTGGGCATGATGCTGATCCCGATCATGTCGTTCATGGCCTCGGCCACGCGCCAGATCACGGCAGCGGCCGAATCCAACCAGCGCGTGGCGCAGCAGCAATCGGCCATGGCCGTGATCGCCATGCTCAATCCGCTTGTCCTTCCGCAAGGCGAAGCCGCGCTCTCCGAAGGAGTCGTTCTGCGCTGGACCAGCACGCCCTTGGTGGACCCTAACACGGAAGGTTATCTGGGCGGGCGTATGGGGAATTTCCGGGTCGCGTTCTTCACTGTGAACGCTGAAGTATATAAAGACGAGAAACTCTGGTTCGACTTTTCGGCACGTAAGCTTGGCTATCAGCCCATGGCCGTGACCATCACCGGAGTGCCCGTGCAATGACCCGCCAGCCGCACTATAACCCGGCCATGCGCGGCTTTACGCTGCTGGAAGTTATCGTCGTGCTGGTCATCATTTCATTGATCAGCCTGGTGATGATGCAAGGCATGACGCTGGTCTTGAACATGCGCAATAACCTGGGCGCGCAGATTGTCGATATCGACCAAGAGGCCTTGCGGCGCAGTCTGGTGCTGCAGCCGATTGAGGGTATCGTCCCCGACTTTGCCGAGGGTGAATACATGTTCAAGGGCAATGAAGAGGCGATTGCCGGCCTGACGCTGAAACCGTTGCTGCGCCGCGGCGGCCGGCCCATCCCGTTTTCGCTGCGCCTGACGTACGATAACCAGTCCAAGATCAATACGCTGATCTATCAGGAAGACGAAGACGCCCCCATTGAACTGACCACTTGGGAGGGTGAGCCCGCCCGGTTCCAGTTCCTGGTCGGCGATACGGACTGGACCGCGGTCTGGCCGGCCGAGGCCGCGCCAGTTTTGACGGATCTGAATTACGACATCCCGCCCCAGGTGCCCGACCTAGTCTCGCTGCAGACCAACAGCGTGGTGGTGCCGGAATACACGGTGGCGCTCTTTCCGCGCAAAAACCGCATCCCCAAAGACCCGCCGATCATGCCCTAGGCGCTGCGTTTCGGCAGTGCTTGCAGCAGTTCGATAAAAACGCCCGGATGCGCTTCGATAATCTCAAGCCGCAAGTCCTTGCCGTTGATGCAGACCTCGAAAATGCCCGTGGTGGGCAGTGCCTCGCCCGGGTTCACGGCCGCCCGTGCACGTTCGACGTTGGAGCAGGTAAACGAGAGAACCGTGGTTCCGGGATTATCCAGGGTCGTGCGGTGGTGCGGGAAGGCAGGGTCTTCGGTCACGATCACCGGCAGCGACAGCGCCGCGATGGGGCTGAAATAGCCGGTATAGGCTACGTTACCCGCAGCGTCGGGCCGGGCAGCCTTGCGCCCGGACAGTTTTTCCCAAAACCCAACAGCAGCCTCGAAATCCCGCGTGCGGTGAACCAAGCCGACAATGCCGCTGCGGGCATCGGGCGCGTTCAGGAACCACAGCCGGGTGTTGAACTGGTCGCGGCGCGGAACAGCGCTTTGAGGGCTTTTGAAATACTGGCCGATGGCCGTACCAACCGGATTATCCGCCGCCGCATCGATGCCACGCCCCATAATGATGGGTTCCAGCGCGCTCAGGCCCTGGCCGCTGAAATTCGGATACTCCACCAGTTCCACCGGCAGGACACGGGGGCTACGGAACAGCGCGATGTGCATGCGCGGATGCCACGTCGAGAGCAGGCCGTGCTTGCCTTCGGGGTTCACGACATCGCGCTGCTGGAAGTCGAGCGTATAGCCCCAGGGGGCCACGAGCGGCATGGCCGCATCGATGTTAGTGCAATGCAGGGTGAGGTGGCTGAAGCCGACGATCATGATGCGGCCTTTGTCAGTTCCGCGCGGATTTCGCGCTTGAGGATTTTACCGGTGGCGCCCTGCGGCAGCTTGGCGAAGGCGACCAACTTCGTGGGCACGGCGGTTGAACTGAGCTTGCCGCGGCACAGGGCCAGAATCGCAGCGCGCTCATTCTCAAGCGCGAAACCTGCTTTCATCTGCAGGGCCGCCACCACTTCCTCGCCGAAAACCTCGTGCGGGATGCCCACCACCGCCACCGCCTCCACGCCCGGATGCTCGGCGATAACGTCCTCGATGGCGCGCGGACTTAAGTTCAATCCGCCCCGGATGATCAGGTCTTTCTTGCGGCCGGTGATATAGAGATTTCCCTCGGCATCAAGTTTGCCGATGTCGCCGCTGGCGAACGGGTCCATGGGGTTGTGCGAAGGCGCGTTGGGGTCGTCGAAATCGTGATAGCCCTTCATGAACCACGGCGAACGGATGATGATCTCGCCTTCCTCGCCTGTCTTCAGGGCGGCTCCCGCGTCGTTGACGATGGCAATGTCGATGCCGGGAATGACGCGCCCGGCAGCGCCAGGGCAGCGCGTATGGCGCGGCATGTTCATGGACACGAACAGCACTTCCGACACACCGTAGCTTTCAAACGCCTCCACGCCGTATTTCTGTTCGAACTCGGTTTTCACCTTGATCGGCACGGGGGCGGTGCCGGTGCATACCACAAAACCTACCTCTCGGCAGTATTGCGGCCCGCGCGGGTCGCGATCCACACGGTTGAGGGTCGTTAGCAGCGAGGGCGAAAGCCAGGCGGTATTGGCTTTGTGTTCGATAATGTTGGGCCAGAACGCCAGGGCCGATTTGGCGTCGAACACGGGCGCGATCACCACGCTGCCCTGGCACAGGAACGGGCACAGCAGGCTGTTCAGCCAGCCGGTGTTGTAGGCCATCGGCCACAGGTTGATGAAGCGATTGCCTGGGTCGAAGCCCATGCCGTCGTTAAAGGCGCTGGCGGCCTCGATGTAGCTGCGGGCCCGGTGCTTGATGCCCTTGGGCCGCGAGGTCGTGCCGGAGGTGAATACCAGCGCGATGGTCTGGTCATCCTGTACCGCATCGGCCCAACTGCGCGCCGGAGCAGGCTCGAACTCGGCAAAGGATTTGAGCGTCACGACGCCGGGACCGGCTGCGTCTTCACTTTGGGCGCCTTGGTTCTGTACAAAGCAAACCCGCTTGTATGGGGGCTTGGTGGTGCCGCCCTCCAGCAGGTGTTTGGTCTGTTCGGCGTATACCAGAATATCGATCCCGGAGGCCCCCGCCAGAAAGCTGATTTCGGGCGGGCTTAAGGCGTGGTTGATGGGCACCATCGTCACCCCGGCATAGAGCGCCCCGAAAAACAGTGCCGCGTATTCACCTGAATTCGGCAACAGGGTGCCGACACGGGCCCCGCGGGGAATTCCCAGCTTCTGGAACATCCCGGCCACGCGCAGGCAACGGTCCTCGAAGGCCGCGTAGGTCAGGGCCGGTTTTCCGGGCTCTAAAAGGAAGTCTCGGCCGCTGTTGGCGCGAAATACGGCTTCGATTCTCTGGGCGGCTCCGGACATTATCTTGCTTTAATGCTATTGGATTATAAGGGCAAACTAGCCTACAACGCTTCACGGCGACAACGCTCGTTTGGCGCCCCAACCTTGCGCCGGACCAGCCCCGGACCGGGCAATCAGGCGGGCGAATTAGAGGTTTTTGACCGGGCTTTTACAGAGACAGCGATGAAAATTACCGACCTCAGTCATCCGATCCATGAAGGGATGACGACGTTCCCCGTCTCCTGGCACCCGATGGTGGAAATTACCCAGATGGGCCGCCACGGCGTCGAGGCGCGCGAGACGCGCAAGGTGCTTTTGGGCACTCATACGGGCACACACCTGGATGCGCCCAGCCACTTCATCGAGGGCGGCTCGACCATCGACCAGATTCCGCTGGATCTTCTGGTGGGCGAGGCCCTGCTGATCGATCTCAGCTACGCCAAGCCCAACCAGGAAATCCAGGTGGCTGAGCTGGAAAAACTGATCGGCGCTGAGCGGCCAAAACGGTTGGTCTTGCGCTTTGACTGGTCCGACCACTGGGGTAAGACCGATTTCTACTCGGGCCAGCCGTTCCTGTCCGAAGCCTGCGGGCCGTGGCTGGTGAATTTGGGTATCAAATTATTGGGCCTGGACACGCCGCAAGCCGACAGTCCGTTCCATGGCCGCGGTTGCGACAAGGACTCGCCCTTGCACAAAATTTTCCTCTCCCAGGGCATTATTCAGCTGGAATATCTGACCAACCTGAAAAAAATCAGCAGCCGCAAGTTCGAACTGGTGGCGCTGCCGCTGAACATTCTGCAGGGCGACGGCTCGCCGTGCCGCTGCATCGCCATCGAGCGCTAAAGAGCAAGAGCATGGATATTCAAGCAAAAGTGCTGGCCTTTCTTGAAAGCCAGAACCCGGTGCCCGGCGCTGACGTGACAGCTAAGCTCGCCTGCTACTACCTCGACGCGGGCGTGATCGATTCCGTAGGCATCGTGACGATGATTACCGAATTCGAAGACCAGTTCGGTATCCGTTTCGAGAACGACGATCTGCAATCCGACGAATTCCAGACCATCGGCGGCCTGATCGCCATCATCCAGCGCCGGAAAAACGGGGCCGCCTAGTGCCTCAACTTCCGAAAGACATCATCGCTCTGCCCGAGGTCTGGCCCGAGCGGAACGACGTTGTCTGGACGCTTTTGAACGTCATGACGCGCACGTCGCTTGGCGTCGACCGGCAGGCGTTGTCGGCTGTGCTGGATCTGGCGCAAGGCCGCAACCCGTCAGGGCCCTTTCAGGTGTGGGACACCTACCGCTTTTCCAACGAAGACGGTTTACTCGCCGATCCTTCGCGCCTGAAGCGCCCGGTCTCGGCCTGGGGGGCGCCGCTGTCGTTGTCGCGCGATGAGTTTCTGGCAAAGCTGAAGAAGAACCACATCTTGATCGAGTCGGAAGACGAGTACCGCGATGTCTTCGGCCGCAAGAAATCGCTGCTCGATCACAAGCGTGTCGGCAACTTGCACGACCAGTTGGGCTCGTTCCTGACGCTGAGCCTGCGCGAAGACCCGGCGGCTTGGTGGATCAATCAGAAGTTCACGCCCGACCGCACATCCGTCCGCGATGATAATCTGTACGGCGTGGTGCAGGAGCAGTTTCTGAAACGCTATTTCCAAGGCCGCATCGGCAAGGGCATGAGCGCGATTGATCTTGGTTGCGGCATCGGCCACTACGCCAACATGATGGCTTCGTACGGGGCCGACACCTTGGGGCTCGACCCTGACGCCAGCTATATCGAGATTGCGCGTGGCAATGCCCCGGCCAATGCCCGCTTCGAGGTTTGCGACGTGGGCACCAAGGGCTCGCTCGACAAAATACTCGCGGGCTCGGTTGATTTCGCCTTCATGAGCGATGCCCTGCAGTTCTACTTCGTGCCCATCGGCAAAGCCGATCCGCACACGCTGGAACACTTTTTGGCCGAACTTAAACGCGTGTTGAAGAAGGGCGGCAGCTTTACCTTCATGGAGCCGCACCCGGCGTTCTATCAGGCCCCCTGGCTGGGCGATGAGAACCGGCCCTTCACTATCAAGACCGAATACCGCAACCGCGTGCAGGGCATCATCCCGACGCTGCAGGAGTACATCCAGGCCTTCCTGGCCAACGGTTTCTCGCTGAAGTGGTTCGAGGAAGTCTACGCCGGCCCTGATCAGGCGCGCACCTCCACACGGGCCTACCGCTTCGCCTCGGAGTTTCCGCTCTGGGTGATCTACGATTTCCGGATGGACTGACGTGGCGGCCGCATCCGATTACAGCCAGGCCGACCTGGAACGCGCCTTGCGGCAGGCGGGCATCGTGGCGGGCGATGCCGCGCTGGTGCACGTCAGCATGGGCCGCCTGGGCCGGCCCGCCGAGGGCATGTCCATGGATGTGATGAACCGGATTTGCCTGGACGCGTTCCGGAATGTGCTGGGCCCGGCTGGCACTTTGTTTATCCCCACCTACACCTATTCCCTGGGCAAAGGTGACGTGTACGACCCGGCCACAACGCCCTCGACCGTCGGGGCCTTCACCGAGTTTTTCCGGCTGCTTCCTGATGTAGTACGCTCGCGCGATCCGATGCTCGCTACCGCTGGCCTGGGCCCGCGCGCGGCGGAACTGCTCCAGGGCGTGGCGCCAAGCTGCTATGGCCGCGGCTCGTTCTTTGACCGGTTCAACGGTAGCGGCGGTAAGGTCTGCACACTTGGCATCGACCTGCACTGGGCGACATTCCGCCACCACATCGAGGAAATGGCCGGCGTGCCCTTCCGACGCCCCAAAAAATTCAAGGGCAAAATTCTTGTGGGCGGCGCAGTGCAGGAGGAGGAGTGGACCTACTTCGCGGCTCCCTTCCTGCCCAATTGCGAACCCAATGGCCAGCCGCTGGCCACAGCCATCAAGACCGCAGGGCTTGCCAAAGAAGCCCCTGTCGGCCGTTCTTCGGTGATCGCGGTGGGGGCGAAGGACTATTTTGATTACGCCATGGCGGCGCTGAAACGCGACCCTTGGTTTACGGCCAAGGGCCCGGCGTGCTCCGAAGCCGAAATCGCGGCCGCCATGAGCAAATAGGCTGGCATTCCGAACCGCTTGGATTATCTTGCGGTTTGAAGGCCTTAGCACCACCCGCGGGCACATCCGATCACGAGACGTTACGCCATGGCTTTGCCCAACGTGCAGCTGGTTAAAACGGCGACGGCCCAATACCTGACCTTTGAAACCGACTTTGGCGTGGCTGCCGATCTGCGCGCCAACGGCAGCTATGATCCGGCCTTGGTGAAGCTTGCCATCACGTTTCTGGCCGGCAAGCCCGACGCCGTGTTGCTCGATATCGGCGCGAATATCGGAACATTCGCGGTGCCGGTCGCCCAGGCGACCAATTGCCGCGTCCATGCGTTCGAGGCCCAGCGCATCATCAGCCAGCTTTTAAGCGCCAATCTGGTGATGAACCGCATCGATAACGCGTATGTCGAGAACGTGATGCTGGTGGCCCCCGGTGGAGCGCCGGAACGTTTTCTCAAAGCAGTCGACTATACGCAGGCCGGAAATTTCGGCGCCTATTCGACCGACGCGAAACTCTTCGATGCCCGGCTGGGCAAGAAGATGCAGGATTCGGGCAAGCAGGAGCGCGTGAAGGCAGTCACACTCGACTCTTACGGCTTCGAAAATGTGGCGCTCATCAAGCTAGATGTCGAGGGCGCGGAGCTTGATGTCTTGAAGGGCGCCTTGAAAACGCTCGAGAAGAACAATTACCCGCCCATTCTTTTTGAAGCCTGGTCGCAGGACTGGTTCGCCGCGCAGAAAAAAGAACTGCTCGCATTCATTGAAAAGCTGGGTTACCGCGTCGCCCCCATGAGCGAGGCGAAAGACAACGATAATTTCGTCGCCACGCATCCAAAGTCAGGCACAGCGCAAATGGGTCAGACGGCGGCGCCTGCGGCCGCTGATCTCGCCGAAACCTTCAAGCAAGCAGTGGCGGCATTGAATGCGGGCAACTTGCCCCAAGCCGAGCAGCTTTTACGTTCGCTATGGGCGCTGAAACCGAAAAATCCCGAGATTCTGTTTCAACTGGCCCAAACGCTGGCCAAGCGGCAAAATTATGCCGAGGCTCAGCGCTTTGCCGCGGAACTGCTGACTGTTGCGCCGTCAACCAACGCCAAGGCGCTGTTGGCTCAGATTTACGTTTCATCGGGCAATCTAGCGCAGGCCGTCCCATTGCTGCGCGATCTCGCGCGCGAACGCAACGATGCGGCGACGTGGTCGTATCTGGCTAACGTGCTGGTTCAGCTGGGCGAAAATCTCGAGGCGGGCAAAGCGTTCCGCGAAGCTTTTATTCTGGAGCCCAAGCAAACCGGTTCGGCCCTGCAGTATTACGTCCGCTGCCGCGAGCACGACATAGATGAGGTGATTGAAACGTTCCGCAAGGTTCAGAAGCGGAACGATATCGGCGCGGATACGCACTACCATATCCATCGTGTCATCATCATGGCTGTGGAGATGCGCGCGCGGCGTGCAAGGGGTCTTGATGAATATTGCGCCTCGGACTTTGACGACATGCTTTTCAAATACGCCCAGGCGGAAGTGGCGGAGTGGAAGGCCGCCTGCAATAAGCTTTTCAAAGCTATGCCCACCAACTCGTTCGCCGCCGAAGTCTGCCTGACAGCGTCACTGGCCGACGGGAAGCTTGAGGACTACACAGCCATCGAGAAAGTCATCGATCCCAAACAGGTCTTGGCGTCGGCGATCACTGCGCCCCAGTTTTACCGGACCATCGATACGCGGCCCTTCGCTGAAACCCTGGCCAGGTTCCCGAAATCGCAACTCTTGGCGCAGACCCACGACAACATCCCGCGCGCCATTTTTGTGGGCTGCGATAAAGTGTATTTCGACCGTTACATGTATGCCTTCCTGGGCTCGGCGCTGGCGGTGAGGTCGCAGGTCGGCTTTCACGTCCACGTCTTCGATGGCGACGAAGCAGAATTGCGCCGTGTGTTCGACGCTGTGACGGCCAAGGGCACGTTGCCGCTGCGGATCACCGTGGAATCCTCAGGTGCTTCGGAAGACACCCGGCTGTCCTACTATCACGCCGTGCGTTTTCTGCGCTTGATGCAGTATCACGAACTTTATCCGGACGGCGTGTGGCATCTGGATGCCGATTTCATGCTCGGCCGTGATCCGAGCTTTCTGTTTGATCTGCTCAAAACCCACGATACCGCCTTCGCCATGCAGCCGGGCCGCATCGAGCCGCACAACCGCATTGCCGCTGGCGTCATGGGGTTGTCCGGGTCGTCCTTCGCCAAGCGCTTCCTGAAAATGGTGAGCGGGTATCTGGCCGATTGCTGGCAGATGGGGCGGCTGCAGTGGGGGGCCGACCAGATGGCCATCTATCTCGTCATGCTGTACCTGCGTCAGGCGGGCGAGGCGCCCAAGATCTTCCCCGTTACCACTGCCCATACGGGCAATTTCAAGCCCGAGACGGTCTTTTGGCCCAGCAAGGTCGGCGCCGGCGACCCCGATGCTGGAACCATGGAAAAAGCCCGCCAGCAGGCCTTCCAGGCCCTGGGGCTACAGGGGCAGGCCTAATAGGGCGCTTGGGTCGATCCTGGGCCCTAAATAGGGCGTCATTTTCAAGGAAGTCATTCGTTAATCAAACGGCGCGATGCTAGATCATGCGGCCTTTCTGGACTAAAAGGCGGGCGCATGCGGGCTGGGGGCCGGCCTAGGGTTAATAAACTATAGGTTGATTGTCTGGCCCGATATTATCCACAAAATGTTGCGGTCTGACGCCGCAGCATGATCGATCCGGGTTGCCACTTTTATCGATGACGTTCTCTTCGCCAGTTCTGCCAGCCGCCGGTATTCCGGGTGACGTTTCGTCAGCCCCGGGCGCGGCCATGTACGCGCTCGCGGCCGATATCTTTCCGCTGTGCCGTAGCATCAGCGGCGACGGCGTGCGCCAAACGTTGAAAATCCTGCAGCGTGAAATTCCGGCCTTGAAGATCCACGAAGTGCCCACGGGCACGCCCTGCTTCGATTGGGAAATCCCGCGCGAATGGAACATCCGCGACGGGTACATCATCGATCCCGCGGGCGCCAAGATCGTCGACTTCAAAAAGCACAATATGCACGTGATGAGCTACTCGGTGCCGGTGGACCGCGAGATTGGCCTTGAGGAGCTTCAAGAACATCTGATTTCTGTGGCCGACCGGCCCAACGACATTCCCTATGCCACGTCCTATTACCGCGAGCGCTGGGGTTTCTGCCTCAGCCATGCCCAGCGCCAGGCGCTGAAAGCGGGCGCGTACCGCGTGAAGATCGACAGCACGCTTGCTCCCGGGTCCATGACCTACGGCGAACTCTTGTTGCCGGGCGAGACCGAGCAGGAAGTGCTGCTCTCCACCTACACCTGCCATCCGTCCATGGCCAACAACGAAACCTCGGGGCCCGTGGTCACGACGTTCCTGGCCAAATGGCTGTCGGGCTTAAAGAGGCGCCGCCTGTCATACCGCATCGTGTTCATCCCGGAGACGATCGGGTCGATCTATTATCTCAGCCGCCACGCCGAGGCGATGAAACGCAACACCATCGCGGGCTTCGTCGTCAGCTGCGTCGGCGATGACCGCGACTATTCCATCCTGCCGTCGCGCCAGGGCGACACGCTGGCCGACCGCGTGGCCCACCACGTACTGAAGCACACGCGGCCCGACTACAAAACCTACAGCTTTGCCTACGACCGGGGCAGCGACGAGCGGCAGTACTGCGCGCCTGGCATCGATCTGCCCGTGGCGGTGATTTCGCGCTCTTTATTCGAGAAGTACCCCGAGTACCACACCTCGGCCGATGATCTGAGCTGCATTTCTCCGGCAGGGCTTGCGGGCGGCTATACGGCCTTAAAGCACATCATCGAGGTGCTGGAAGGCTACTGCTATCCCAAGGCCACGACGCTGTGCGAGCCGCAGCTTAGCAAGCACGGGCTGTACCCCACCGTCGGCGCACAGCGTAATCAGCCGATGGCATTTCATGATATGCGCAATCTCATCGCTTATGCCGACGGGACGAAATCCATTCTGGAAATCGCCGACGAACTGGGCCGTCCGGCCTGGCAGTTGCAGGAACACCTGGACGCGGTCGTCAACGCCGGTGTGTTGACGGTCAGCGCGGGGCCGCAAGCCGCCGCGCCGAAGATTTGAACACATCCATGACCGCAACGCTTCTTGACGATGTCCGCAGGAATTTTGGCGCGCGTTTTATCGCAGCGCTGAAACATAGCGCCTTGCCGGACGAGGCCCTGCTGCACCTGACGGGCCCTGCGCGCGTGCTGAAGGCGCGGCTGCCCGTCAAATCCGCCTCCAGCACGGCTACCTATGATGCTTGGCGCTTGAACTTCGTGCCGGTGTTCGGCCCCACCAAAGGCGGCGTGCGCTTTCATCCCGGCGTGGATGAAAAAAGCCTGACCACCTTGGCCGGCCGCATTCTCCTGAAATGCGCCGTCAACGCGCTGCCCCACGGCGGGGCCGCGGGCGGTGTCGCCGTGGCGGCGGGCGATCTGACGCCGCTCGAACTGGAAATTCTGGCCCGCCAGTACGTGGCGGCCTTCGATGCCATCATCGGCGAAGACCGGGACATCCTCTCGCCCGATCTTGGCACCGACGCCCGGGTCATGGCCTGGATGGCCGATGAAATCCGGGTGCGGCGCGGACGCTGGGAGAACGCCGCCGTCAACGGCAAG